>NZ_WBRZ01000025.1:0-37746 GCF_008923895.1 Pseudomonas sp. GXM4 | reverse complement strand
CGCTGTGGGAGCGAGCCTGCTCGCGAAGGCGTCGTGTCAGTCGACATCATCGTTGAATGACACACCGCATTCGCGAGCAGGCCCGCTCCCACAAGGGATATCGCACATTCCGTTTCTTTATTGACGTACGAGCCGGTGATTCGGCAGCTGCATTTCTTCAGTGCTGCGATACGGGTTGATATCCAGCCCACCCCGGCGCACATAGCGCGCAAACACCGTGAGTTTCTCCGGCTTCAACAACCGCTGCAGATCGAGAAAAATCCGCTCCACGCATTGCTCATGGAAGTCCGAATGCTGGCGGAAGCTGACGATGTACTCCAGCAGGCTGGCGTGATCCAGCGCGGCGCCGCGATATTCCACTACCACGCTGCCCCAGTCCGGCTGGCTGGTCACCGGGCAGTTGGATTTGAGCAGGTGGCTGTGCACGCTCTCTTCAACGATCCGCGAATCATCGCAACGCAGCAGCTCCGGACGCGGGTGCTCATAATTGCTGATGCTGATATCCAGATCGTCGATGCACACGCCCGGCAACGCCACCACGCCTTCAGCTTCCACGTCTTTCAGACTGCGCACCCGCACGCCCACCGATTTGCCGGCAGCGGCGGACAGATCCTTGACCAGCGTCGCTTGCAATGTGGCGACGTCGCCGAACGGCGTCTGGTTCAGCGAGTTGAGGTAGAGCTTGAACGACTTCGATTCGATGATGTTCGGCGAATCCGCCGGGATGCTGAATTCAGCGATCGCCACCACCGGCTTGCCCGAGGGCAGCAGCCACGACAGCTCGAAGCAGTTCCAGAAATCCACGCCTTTGTACGGCAGGGTTTCGGCGGTCAGGCCCAGCTCGGCCCATTTCGCGGTGCGCGGAATCGGGAACAGCAGGGACGGCGTGTAAGTGGCGATGTATTCGCTGGATTTGCCCAGCGGCGAATGTTCGGCTGCGGGATGCATGGCGGAAACCTGACTGAAGAATCAGCGGATTCTACCAGCCTTTGCCCGCGCCTTTGAGTGCTTACTGACTGACTGTCAGTTTGCCAACCATGCCGGCCTGATAATGCCCGGGGATATTGCAGGCAAACTCGAGCGCCGTGGCCTTGCTGAAAGTCCAGGTCAACTCGGCGGTTTTGCCCGGCTCGACCAGCACGCTGTTGAGGTCGTCATGCTGCATGCCATGGCCCATCGCTGCGTGATCCATGCCCGCCATGTCGTGGGACATTTCTTTCATGCCGGTAGGCGTAAGCATGCCGCTTTGCTGCATCTGCAACATTTCCTGCTGGTGACTGGCATGCATCGCCGCATCACCGAGATTGAATTCGTGCAGTAACTGGCCTTTATTCACCAGTACAAAGCGAACCGTCTCACCGGCCTTGACCTGTATGGCTTTCGGGTCGAAGTTCATGTCGCCCATGACGATTTCGATAGTCCGCGTGGCCTGGCTCGCCGCTGCCGGCTGGCCGAAGGCGAAGGTGTGCACCGGTGTCGCCCATGCTGGCGTACTCAATGCCAGCAGAGAGGCGGCTATTTTCAGGGAGGTGCGCAAAAACATGGTCGTACTCCAACAAGAGAAGGTTCAGCCTGTGGGAAACTCTAACCACCCAGGGCTGGCATCGACCTGACAGGCAGATTACAACTTTGTCAGCTTGGCGCTTATCGCCGGATCTCACGGTATAACGCCTTCGCCCTTTTTCATCCCGAACCAGCCCGAGTCGCCCATGAAACTGTTGATCGTCGAAGACCAAGCGAAAACCGGCCAGTACCTGCGTCAGGGTCTGACCGAGGCCGGATTCAATACCGAGCTGGTGGCCGACGGAATCAGCGGCCAGCAATTGGCCTTGAGCGGCGACTACGCGCTGTTGATCCTCGATGTAATGCTGCCCGGGCGCAGTGGCTGGCAGATTCTGCAAGCGGTGCGCAGCGCCGGCCTCGACACGCCGGTACTTTTTCTCACCGCCAAAGACGCGGTGGAGGACAGGGTTCACGGCCTCGAACTGGGCGCCGACGATTATCTGGTCAAGCCATTCGCCTTTTCCGAGCTGCTCGCGCGGGTGCGCAGCCTGTTGCGGCGCGGCAGCGCAATCGCCCAGGAAACCAGTCTGCAACTGGCCGATCTGCGCCTGGATCTGATCCGCCGCCGGGTCGAACGCAGCGGCCAGCGCATCGACCTGACCGCCAAGGAGTTCGCCCTGCTGGAAATGCTCCTGCGCCGCCAAGGTGAAGTGTTGCCGAAGTCGCTGATTGCCTCGCAGGTTTGGGACATGAATTTCGACAGCGACACCAACGTCATCGAAGTGGCGATCCGCCGCTTGCGCCTGAAGATCGACGATGACTTCCCCAACAAGTTGATCCACACCGTGCGCGGCATGGGTTACGTGCTCGAAGAGCGTTCGCTGTGATGCGTCGTTGGTCCTTGAGCACGCGCCTGGCACTGTTGTTTGCCGCCTGCACTGCGGTGGTCTCGCTGTTCGCCGGGGTGCTGTTCGACCGCGCCAGCGAGGCGCACTTCATCGAGCTTGACCAGCAACAACTGGAGACGAAACTGATCGGCCTGCGCCGCGCCTTGCAGGATCTCCAACCTGCCCAGCGCGAGGCGCGGCTGGCCGATGAACTCAGCCGGCAGGCGGATCTGTCGTTGCGCATCACCAGTGGCGACGGGCAGCACTGGTACGACAGCTCGGTGCAGATTCCGAAGAATCTGCCCCTGCAAACAGGCCTGTCGACCATCAGCCATGACGGCACCGATTACCGCGTGCTGCGCACCCCGCTCTACCCGGACACAGCGGATTCGCCACAACTGACGCTGCTGCTGGACATCACCCATCACCAGCATTTTCTTACGCGCATGCAGCATCTGATCTGGCTGACCGTCGGCCTGTCGGCGCTGGCCACTGCCGTGCTCGGGGCCTGGGCCGCGCGCAGCGGTCTGCGCCCGTTGCGGCGGATGAGCGCAGTGGCACGTGGGATTTCTGCGCAATCGCTGAATGCCCGACTGCCTGAGGAGAAGATGCCGCCAGAGCTTGCGGAAATGGCCTACAGCTTCAACGCCATGCTCGAACGCCTCGACGACTCGTTTCAGCGCCTCTCGGCGTTCTCCGCCGACATTGCCCATGAGCTGCGCACACCGTTGTCGAATCTGCTGACCCACACCCAGGTCACCCTCACCCGCCCACGGGCACTGGAGGAATACCGCGAAGCGCTGCACAGCAACCTCGAAGAACTGCAATGGATGGCGCAACTGGTCAACGACATGCTCTATCTGGCCAAGGCAGACCACGGCTTGCTGATGCCCAAGCGCGAACCGCTGGAACTGGCGGATGAAGCTGACATGCTGCTGGAGTTTTTTGCGCCATTGGCGGAAGACGCTGGCGTGAGTTTGAGCCGTGAAGGTGAGGCGCAAATCGAAGGTGATCGCGGCATGTTGCGCCGGGCCTTGTCGAACCTGCTGGATAACGCACTGCGGTTTACCCCGGCCGAGGGTTATGTGCGCTTGAGCATCGTCGACGAGGGGGAGATCGTGCGCGTCTGCGTCGAAAACAGTGGCGAGGGGGTTTCAGCGCAATTACTGCCACGCCTGTTTGACCGCTTCTATCGAGCGGATCCGGCGCGGCAGGAAGGCAGCAGTGAGCATGCGGGGTTGGGTCTGGCGATCACCCAGTCGATCGTGCGTGCCCATGGCGGGACGATTCATTGCGAATCTGAAGCGGGTTGGACGCGGTTTGTAATCGAGTTGCCTCGGACCTGATCGCTCCCACGCAGGGCGTGGGAACGAGCATGGAGTCGCTTACGAATATCTCAAGGCATGCGCCGGTTCGATCTTCGCCGCCCGCCACGCTGGATACACCGTGGCCAGGAAGCTCAGAATGAATCCCGCCGAGCAGATCAACAGCACATCGCCGCCCTGGAGTTCCGAGGGCAGGTTGCTGACGAAATACACGTCCGAACTGAAGATATGCTGGCCGGTCACGCGCTCGACCCAGCCGACCAATTCACTGACATTGAGCGCCGCAATCACGCCCAGCACGCCGCCAATGATGGTGCCGACAATGCCGATCACCGTGCCCTGCACCATGAAGATCGCCATGATCTGCCGGGGCGTGGCGCCGATCGTGCGCAGGATCGCGATGTCGGCGCCCTTGTCGTTCACCACCATGATCAGCGTCGCAATGATGTTGAACGCCGCCACCGCGACGATCATCAGCAACAGCAGGCCGATCATGGTTTTTTCCATCTTCATCGCGCTGAACAGGCTGCCCTGGGTGTGAGTCCAGTCGTCAGCCTTGAAGTCAGCGCCGAGGCCACTGGCAATGTCCGCAGACACCTTCGGCGCGGCGTACAGATCCTTGACCGCCAGACGCACGCTCTGCACCTGATTCGGCTGCCAGTGCTGCATGGTCGCGGCGTCGGCGACATGAATCAGGCCCATCGAACCGTCCAGCTCGGCGCCGACCTTGAACACGCCCACCACATTCAGGCGCTGCATGCGCGGGGTGATACCGCCCGGCGCGGTGCTTACTTCCGGGACGATCAGAGTGATCTTGTCGCCGACATTGAGGCGGAAACGCCGCGCGGTGATTTCACCGATCACCACACCGAATTCGCCCGGCTTCAAGGCATCGAGACGCCCCTGGACGATGTGCTGGGCAACGATCGACACCTTGCCTTCCTGGGCCGGATCAACGCCGCTGATCTGAATCGGCTGCATCGAACCCTTGTAGGACAGCATGCCTTCCATTTCGGTGAACGGCACGGCGGCAGTCACTTCGGGATTTTTCATCGCAGCGGCGGCCACTGGCTGCCAGTCGTCGATCGGCTTGACGCCGACGATGGTGGCGTGAGGGACCATGCCGAGGATGCGCGAGCTCATCTCGCGCTGGAAGCCGTTCATCACCGACAGCACCACGATCATCGCCAGCACGCCGAGGGCGAGGCCGATCATCGAGGTCATCGAAATGAACGAAACAAAGCGATTGCGGCGCTTGGCGCGGGTATAGCGCGTGCCGATAAAGATCGATAACGGTCTGAACATTCGCTGGGGCACCGTGTAGAAATAAAAGACCCGGCGCCGTTACGGGCGCCGGGTTTCAGCCAGTCAGATGGGAGTGAGGCAACCTTCCTGCAACTGCAGGACGCGGTCCATCTGGCGAGCCAGGTTCATGTCGTGCGTCACCACCAGGAACGCCGTGCGCATCGAAGTGCTCAGCTCCAGCATCAGATCCTGAATGCCTTCGGCGGTGTGCAGGTCGAGGTTGCCGGTTGGCTCATCGAGCATCACCAGCCCCGGGTTGTTGACCAGGGCACGGGCGATGGCCACGCGCTGACGCTCGCCGCCGGACAGTTCCGCCGGTTTGTGTTCCAGACGATGACCCAGCCCGACACGCTCCAGCAATGCCGTGGCACGCTGACGCGCCTCCGGGATGGCGGTCTTGCCGATCAACAGCGGCATGCAGACGTTTTCCAGCGCGGTGAATTCCGGCAGCAAATGGTGAAACTGATAAACGAAACCAAGCGCGCGATTGCGCAGCAGGCCACGCTTTTTCTCGCTCAACGCAGACAGTTCTTCACCGTCGAGCCAGACGCTGCCCTTGCTTGGCGTATCGAGACCGCCGAGCAGGTTGAGCAAAGTACTCTTGCCGGAACCGGATTTACCCACGATCGCTACACGCTCGCCCGGGTGCAACTCCAGTTGCAGGCCGGCCAGCACTTGTACCGACTCTGGACCCTCCTCGTAGGATTTGCCCAGGTTACGGCAGCTCAGAATTGCTTGTTCACTCATGCCCGACTCACTCATAACGTAACGCCTCCGCCGGCTGGGTGCGCGCGGCACGCCAGGCGGGATACAGGGTGGCGAGGAAACTCAGGACCAACGCAGCGGCGCAGACCATGACGACGTCCTGGCTCTGGACCTGCGAAGGAAGATAATCAATGAAATACACGTCAGCATTAAGGAACTTGTGGCCGATCAGCCCTTCAAGCGCCGAAATGGCCGCACTGACATTCAGTGCCGCAAGGATCCCGACCACCGCGCCAATCGCCGTGCCGACCACGCCGATCACCGTGCCCTGAACCATGAACGTGCGCATGATCGTGCCCGGAGTGGCGCCGAGGGTGCGCAGAATGGCGATGTCGCCCTTCTTGTCGTTCACCACCATCACCAGCGTGGAAATGATGTTGAACGCGGCGACGGCGACGATCAGCAGCAACAGCAGCCCGATCATGGCTTTTTCCATGCGGATCGCCTGATACAGGTTGCCGTGGGTGCGGGTCCAGTCGCGGGCGTAGTAACGATCTTCGCCGAGCTGCTGGGCGATGTTCCACGCCTCGCGCGGGGCCTGGAACAGGTCGTCGAACTTCAGACGCAGGCCCTGCACCTGATCGGCTTTCCAGCGATGCATTTTCGCCAGATCCTGCAGATTGGTCACGCCGAGGTAGCCGTCGAGCTCACCGGCGCCGACATGGAAAATCCCGACCACGGTGAAGCGCTTCATGCGCGGGAACATGCCGGCCGGGGTCACACTGACCTCGGGAGCAACGAACGTAACCTTGTCGCCAATGCCGACGCCGAGCTTGGTCGCCGCCTTGTCGCCGATGACGATGCCGAAGCTGCCCGGTGTCAGGTCGTCGAGTTTGCCCTGCTTCATGAAGTTGTCGATGATCGACACATTGCGCTCCAGCGCAGGATCAATGGCATTGAGCAACACCTTGGAAACCTGACCGTTGTTGGTCAGCAGGCCCTGCATCTGGGTGAATGGCGCCACCGCCGTCACCTGCCGGTTCTGCTTGACCTTGTCGGCCAGGCTTTGCCAGTCATTGATCGGCTCGCCGGTCTCGAGAGTAGCGTGGGGCACCATGCCCAGCACGCGGGTGCGCATCTCATGGTCGAAGCCGTTCATCACCGACAGCACGACGATCATCACGACCACGCCAAGGGCGAGCCCGATCATCGAAGTCAGGGAAATGAATGACACAAAATGATTGCGACGCTTTGCACGGGTATAACGCGTGCCGATAAATACGAAGAGAGGTCTGAACATGTCGGGGCTTGTTCGGAGGGAAAAGGAACGTCCTTGTGGCGGGGGTCGAAAACCAGCTTTACACTCAGACCACCGCCGCTACCATGGGTTCGCCATGTCGACATTAGATGAAGAAGATCGCCGCGAATACTACCGTATCGAGGACACGATCGCACTGGAAATTCGGCCCCTGTCCGCTCCCGAAGCCGCAGGTCAGGAAGTGTTGCAGGATGCTTCCCCACTCTTCAACCTGCTCAGCGAACTGCACCTGAGCGAATTCGAGTCGCAGCACCTGTTGCGACAGATCAGCGAGCGCGACCGCGCCATCGCCGCGTTCCTCAAATCGCAGAACAAACGCATCGACCTGCTCAGCCAGGTGATCGCCCTGACCGTGCTCGGCCACATCGGCGAGCCGCAGCCAGTGATCATCTCCGAGGGCGGGATCGACTTTCAGTACCCGACCCCGATTGCCACCGGCGCACACCTGTCGGTGAAACTGGTACTGATGCCGCAGGCGCTTGGCCTGCTGCTGCGTGCCCGGGTCACCCATTGCGATCCCAAGGGCGATGGCTATGACGTCGGCACCGAGTTCGAGCGCCCGACCGATGCCCAGCGCCAATTGCTCGCGCGCTACATCTTGCAAAAGCAGGCTCAGGAACGCCGTCTGGCCCGCGAACAGAACGAATCTGGCATTTAACTTAAGGAAGCACCGTGACCCTCATCTACGGCCACCGCGGCGCCAAGGGCGAAGCACCGGAAAACACCCTGAGCAGCTTTCAGGAATGCCTCAAGCACGGCGTGCGCCGCTGCGAACTGGATCTGCACCTGTCCAAGGACGGCGAACTGATGGTCATCCATGACCCGACCCTCAAGCGCACCACCGACCGTCGCGGCAAAGTCGTCGAGCACACCGCCGCCGAACTGGTGACCTACGACGCACGCAAGGGTGGCCCGGGCTGGATCAAGCCGTGCCCGATTCCGACGCTGGAAGAATTGTTCGAGCAATGTGATTTCGAGCACTGGCAACTGGAAGTCAAAAGCGCTTCACGCACCCGCGCGGCGACTACCGTGCTGGCGATTCGGGAAATGGCTCAACGGCATGGCCTGCTCGACAAGGTGACGATCACCTCGAGCTCACGGGAAGTCTTGAAGGCAGCGCTGGACCTGGTACCGGACGTATCCCGTGGCCTGGTGGCCGAATACGCCTGGCTCGATCCGCTGAAGGTGGCGGCCAGCTACGGTTGCGAAATTCTCGCGCTGAACTGGACGCTGTGTACGCCGGAACGCCTGCAGAAGGCGCAGCGTCAGGGCCTGCATGTGTCGGTGTGGACCGTCAACGAGCCTGCGCTGATGCGCAGACTCGCCGACTTCGGCGTTGACAGCCTGATTACAGACTTTCCCGGTTTGGCCACTGCCACCCTTGAGAATTGCTGAAATCGGTCTCCCCGGCCGGCTCAGGCCACCGGCCGGAGCCCGTCAAAAAAGCCGGTTGAGGCCGTCGTACGCCGCTACCCGATAGGCTTCGGCCATGGTCGGGTAGTTGAACGTGGTGTTGACGAAATACTTCAGGGTGTTCAGCTCGCCCGGCTGGTTCATGATCGCCTGACCGATGTGCACGATCTCCGACGCCTGATAACCGAAGCAGTGCACGCCGAGCACTTCCAGCGTTTCGCGGTGGAAGAGGATCTTCAGCATGCCTTGCGGCTCACCGGCAATCTGCGCCCGCGCCATGCTCTTGAAGAAGGCCTTGCCGACTTCGTACGGCACTTTCGCCTGGGTCAGCTCCTGCTCGTTCTTGCCGATCGAGCTGATCTCCGGAATGGTGTAGATGCCGGTCGGCACGTCATTGACGAAGCGCCAGCTGCCATTGTCGACGATGCTGCCAGCGGCCGAACGACCCTGGTCGTGGGCGGCACTGGCCAGGCTTGGCCAGCCGATCACGTCACCGGCGCCGTAGATGTTCTCCACGCAGGTGCGGTAGTTCTGGTCGACTTCGATCTGGCCACGGCTGTTGACCTTGACCCCGATGTTTTCCAGACCCAGCGTGTCGGTGTTGCCGGTACGGCCGTTGCACCAGAGCAAGGCGTCGGCCTTGATCTTCTTGCCGGACTTCAGGTGCAGGATCACGCCGTTGTCCACGCCTTCGACGCGGTCGTACTCTTCGTTGTGACGCACGGTGATGTTGTTGTTGCTGAAGTGGTAGCTCAGCGCCTGGGAAATTTCCGAGTCGAGGAAGCTCAGCAACTGGCCACGGTTGTCGACCAGCTCGACCAGCACACCCAGACCACTGAAGATCGATGCGTATTCGCAGCCGATCACACCAGCGCCGTAAACGATCAGTTTGCGCGGGGTGTGACCGAGGCTGAGGATGGTGTCGCTATCGTAGATGCGCGGGTGGTGGAAATCGATGTCCGCCGGGCGATACGGGCGCGAACCGGTGGCGATGATGATGTGCTTGGCCACCAGCTTCTCGACCACGCCGTTGCCGCAGACCACTTCGATGGTTTGCTCGTCGGCGAAGCTGCCGGTACCGAAGAACACGTCGACGCGGTTACGGGCGTAGTAGCCGGTGCGCGATGCGACTTGTTTGGAAATGACTTTTTCGGCGCTTTTCAACACGTCCGGGAAGGAGAACCAGCGTGGCTCGCCGATCGCGCGGAACATCGGGTTGGTGTTGAACTGCATGATCTGCCGCACCGAGTGACGCAGTGCCTTGGACGGGATGGTGCCGAGGTGGGTGCAGTTGCCGCCGACCTGACGACGGCTGTCGACCATCGCGACCTTGCGCCCCGCTTTGGCGGCGTTCATTGCCGCGCCTTCTCCCGCCGGGCCGGAACCCAGTACCACCACGTCGTAGTTGTAGACAGCCATGCGTACTCCTCAGAACAGGCCGCGGTGCCAGCAGCACCGGCGGCTAAATCACGCCGAACGGCGGCGCGAAGGAACAATTGGGGGCCAGTGAAGAACCCGGACACAGTCTATAGAAGCGTCAACGCCGCGCACATTAACCCTTGGTCGCGTCGTAGGCTACTTTTGCCTGCACTACAACGCCAGCTTTCGTCTTGTCTTCGGTCAGTTTTTTTCACCGACAAGCTGCGCAAATGCCTGACTGCTGCGGGTGACGAAACCTGTATCGGCACGCAGGACAAAGAATGCAGCAATGTCATGCTTTTGGGCATAGTCCCGCGCCCTTTCCGGCCCGAGAATCAGCAACAGCGTCGATAGTCCATCGGCCATCAGCGCTGAAGGATGAATCACCGTGACTGACGCCAGGTCGTGTAGGACCGGTCGCCCGCTGCGTGCATCGAAGGTGTGGGAATAACGCCGACCGTCCTGCAGAAAATAATGGCGGTAGTCACCGGAGGTGGACACGCCGTAGCCATCGACATCGATAATCCGCTCGGCCACTTGCGGGTCATCGCGAGGCTCTTCGAGAGCGATGCGCCACGCTGAACCATCCGGCTTCTTGCCCCGGGCTTTGAGTTCGCCCGTGGCTTCGACCAGATAATTGTCGATGCCCATGCCCTGCAATCTGGCGGCGATGGCATCCACGGCGTAACCGGCGGCAATACTGTTGAAGTCGACTTCGACGGCGGCGTCCTTGCACAACTGCTCGCCGTCGATGCGCAGATGCTGATGGCCGACCCGCTGCATGACCTCGACCACAGCGGCCGCATCAGGGATCTTTTCCTCGCGTCCTTGCGGGCCGAATCCCCAGAGGTCCAGCAGCGGTTCCACGGTCAGGTCGTAGGAGCCATCGCTTTGCGTTGAAAGCTGTTCGCCGATGCGGACCAATTCGAGCACCGCTGCCGGCATGGCTTGGCAGCTATCGGCGGGCAAGGCGTTGAAACGTTCGATGGCGGAGTCACTTCGGTAAGTCGACAGCTGTTGATCGACTTCACCGAGGATGGCCTGCACTTCGCCGCGCACGCGCGCAGGATCGGCGCCCCCGGCGTGGCGCACGTACTTGACCGACCAGGTGCTGCCCATGGTCGAGCCACCGACCTGTTCCAGGGAATCGCCGGTGCCGCAGCCGACCGAAGCCGCCGCCAAGACCACAAGCCCCCACCAGCGTCCAGTTAACAATTCTTCATCTCCCCGCAAAACCACGGCGGCCATTATGAACTACAAGCGCCCGCTCGCTTCCCCATGGCTGCAACGCCTTTATACAAAATTGAACAGTGAGTACCTCCCATGTCCTCCACCACGGGCAAAGGCAAAGCGATCTTTCGCGTTGTCAGCGGCAACTTCCTCGAAATGTTCGACTTCATGGTCTATGGCTTCTACGCCACGGCCATCGCCAAAACCTTCTTCCCCACCGACAGCGCGTTCGCTTCGCTGATGCTGTCGCTGGCGACCTTCGGCGCCGGCTTCCTGATGCGCCCGCTGGGGGCGATTTTCCTCGGTGCCTATATCGACCGTCACGGACGGCGCAAAGGGCTGATCATCACTTTAGCGATGATGGCCGCCGGTACAGTGCTGATTGCCTGCGTGCCCGGCTACGCGACGCTCGGCGTCGCCGCACCGCTGCTGGTGTTGTTCGGCCGCCTGCTGCAAGGCTTCTCAGCGGGCGTGGAACTGGGCGGCGTGTCGGTGTATCTGTCGGAAATTTCTACGCCGGGGCGTAAAGGCTTTTTCGTCAGTTGGCAGTCGGCCAGCCAACAGGCAGCCGTGGTGTTCGCCGGCCTGCTCGGCGTCGGTCTTAACCACTGGCTGAGTCCGGAGCAAATGGGCGAATGGGGCTGGCGCGTGCCGTTCCTGATCGGCTGCATGATCGTGCCGGTGATTTTCTTCATCCGTCGCTCGCTGGAAGAAACTCCGGAATTCCAGGCGCGCACCCACCGCCCTACCCTCGGCGAAATCGTCCGCTCGATCGGCCAGAACTTCGGCATCGTCATTGCCGGCATGGCGCTGGTGGTGATGACCACGGTGTCGTTCTACCTGATCACTGCCTACACGCCGACGTTTGGCAAGGCTGAGCTGCATCTGTCTGATCTGGATGCGCTATTGGTGACCGTATGCATCGGCTTGTCGAACTTCTTCTGGCTACCGGTGATGGGCGCGGTATCCGACAAGATCGGCCGAAAACCCTTGCTGTTGGCAGCGACGATTCTGGCGATCCTGACGGCGTATCCGGCGCTGTCGTGGCTGGTGGCGAACCCCAGCTTCAGCCATTTGCTGATTGTCGAACTGTGGCTGTCGTTTCTTTATGGCTCGTACAACGGCGCGATGGTGGTGGCACTGACCGAGATCATGCCGGTGGAAGTGCGCACGACCGGGTTTTCCCTGGCCTACAGTTTGGCAACGGCGACGTTCGGCGGATTTACTCCGGCAGCGTGCACCTATCTGATTCATGTGCTGGACAACAAGGCAGCACCGGGGATCTGGCTCAGCGGCGCGGCGGTGTTGGGGTTGATTGCGACGTTGGTATTGTTCCGTGGCAACCGGCATGAGTTGCGCACGGCGCAGGCTGCTGTGGTTGGCGGCGCCAGTTAAATCGCACCCGCCAGCGCGATCGTTCCCACGCGCAGCAAAGGAATGCTTCAAGGGACGCTCCGCGTTCCAATGGGACGCAGAGCGTCCCGGGCTGCATTCCCACGCAGAGCGTGGGAACGATCACTCCACAAACAAAAACGCCCCGACAAATGTCGGGGCGTTTTCATTCAAGCCTGAGGCTTAGCGCGGGAACGCTGGCGGATTCACATCAGCCATGTCTTCCATTACGCGAACCACCTGGCAGCTGTAGCCGAACTCGTTGTCGTACCAGACGTACAGAACGACGCGGTTGTCCTGCACGATGGTCGCTTCAGCATCGACCACACCGGCGTGACGCGAGCCAACGAAGTCAGTCGACACCACTTCCTGCGAATTGACGAAGTCGATCTGCTTGTGCAGCTCAGAGTGCAGCGCCATGTAGCGCAGGTACTCGTTCATCTCTTCACGGGTGGCGGCTTTCTCAAGGTTGAGGTTGAGAATGGCCATCGACACGTTCGGCGTCGGAACGCGGATCGCGTTACCGGTCAGCTTGCCAGCCAGCTCAGGCAGAGCCTTGGCAGCAGCGGTAGCGGCACCGGTCTCGGTGATTACCATGTTCAGCGCGGCGCTGCGGCCACGGCGATCGCCCTTGTGGAAGTTGTCGATCAGGTTCTGGTCGTTGGTGTACGAGTGAACGGTTTCCACGTGACCGTTGATGATGCCGAACTTGTCGTTGACCGCTTTGAGCACCGGCACGATGGCGTTGGTGGTGCAGGAAGCAGCCGAGACGATCTTGTCGTCAGCGGTGATTTCACCGTGGTTGATGCCGTGAACGATGTTCTTCAGCTTGCCCTTGCCAGGCGCGGTCAGAACAACGCGGTCGATACCCGGGCAGGCCAGGTGCTGACCCAGGCCATCGGCGTCACGCCATACACCGGTGTTGTCCACCAGCAGCGCGTCTTTGATGCCGTACTGGGTGTAATCCACCTCAGTCGGATTCTTCGCGTAGATCACCTGGATCAGGTTACCGTTGGCGGTGATGGTGTTGTTTTCTTCATCGATGGTAATGGTGCCGTTGAACGAACCGTGTACCGAATCGCGACGCAGCAGGCTGGCACGCTTGGTCAGGTCGTTCTCGGCGCCTTTGCGCACGACGATGGCGCGCAGACGCAGGCCGTCGCCACCACCGGTTTTCTCGATCAGGATGCGCGCCAGCAGACGGCCGATACGACCGAAGCCGTAAAGAACAACGTCGGTGCCTTTGCGGGCCGAGGCGTTCTGCTGGCCAACCACGTCAGCCATCTCTTCACGCACGAACTGCTCGGCGCTGCGGCCGTTGCCTTCGTTACGGAATTTGAACGCCAGCTTGCCCAGATCCACCGACGCCGCGCCGAGCTTGAGCTCGCTCATGGCCTTGAGCAGTGGGAATGTTTCGTGGACGGAGAGTTCGCTGTCGTCCGAAGAACGGTGGCGAGCAAAGCGGTGAGCTTTGAGAATCGCGATGACAGACTGGTTGATCAGGCTGCGGCCATAGATCGAGCTAACCACGTTGTTATTGCGGTAGAGCTGACCGATAAGCGGAATCATCGCTTCTGCGAGTGCTTCACGGTCGATCCATTCACCAAGACACTGGTCGGGCTTCTGAGTCACGGTAACCTTCCACATGTAGGGGCAGAAAAAAGGGGCTACATTATGCCGCCGACAAGCCCTTTCAGCAATGCGCGCTTGTCGCGCAATCGGTAACAAATTCCCGTTCAAAAAATTTACGCCCTTCTCCAGCCCAATAAAACCGGGGCTTTCAGCGCAGTCAATTTTTCGACGACTGTTAGACGATGTCTGTAACCCTCCGTAACACCACCCGGCTTCGGCACTACATAACCACGAAAAAAGTGCTCGTTTTTATGGTTACCACTACATTTCGTCCAAACCGTGAAGATAGACGCAGTCTGCAACTGACAGGCGGCACCGGAGGCCGCTACAATTACCGACTTTGTCGCAACGCCTGGAGCTCAACCTTCCGTGCCTGTTCTGCGTCTACCGTTACTCCCTGCCGAAGCAGGTAAACAGCACTGGGGCAATCTGCCCGGTGCCGCCCTCAGCCTGGCGATTGCCGAGGCTGCCAGCGCTGCCAAGCGCTTTACCCTGCTGCTGACCGCCGACAGCCAAAGCGCCGAACGGCTGGAACAGGAGCTGAGTTTCTTCGCCCCGGATTTGCCCGTACTGCATTTCCCCGACTGGGAAACCCTGCCCTACGACCTGTTCTCGCCGCACCAGGACATCATCTCCCAGCGCATCGCCAGCCTGTATCGCCTGCCGGAACTGGCCCACGGCGTGCTGGTGGTTCCGATCACCACCGCTTTGCATCGCTTGGCGCCGACCAAATTCCTCCTCGGCAGCAGCCTGGTGCTGGACATCGGCCAGAAGCTCGACGTCGAACAGATGCGCGCGCGGCTCGAAGCCAGCGGCTATCGCTATGTCGACACGGTGTACGAGCACGGCGAGTTCACCGTACGCGGCGCGCTGATCGACCTGTTCCCGATGGGCAGCAAACTGCCGTATCGCATCGACCTGTTCGACGACGAAATCGAAACCCTGCGCACCTTCGATCCGGAAACCCAGCGTTCAATCGACAAGGTCGAGTCGGTCAAGCTGCTGCCGGCCCGCGAGTTTCCATTGCAGAAAGACGCAGTCACCCGCTTCAAGGCGCGTTTCCGTGAGCGCTTTGACGTCGATTTTCGCCGCTGCCCGATCTTTCAGGATTTGAGCAGCGGTATCACCCCGGCCGGTATCGAGTACTACCTGCCGCTGTTCTTCGACGAAACCTCGACGCTGTTCGACTACCTGCCCCAGGACACTCAGGTGTTCTCGCTGCCGGGCATCGAGCAGGCGGCGGAAAACTTCTGGAACGACGTGCGCAATCGTTACGAAGAACGCCGCGTCGATCCTTCGCGTCCTTTATTGCCACCGGCCGAATTGTTCCTGCCGGTAGAAGATTGCTTCGCGCGCCTGAAGAATTGGCCGCGAGTCGTCGCCAGTCAGCAGGACGTTGAAAGCGGTGTCGGCCGTGAACGCTTCCCGGCGCACGCGCTGCCGGATCTGGCCATCGAAGCCAAAGCCACGCAGCCACTGGCGGCGCTGGCCGGCTTCCTCGAAGAGTTCCCCGGTCGCGTGCTGTTCACCGCCGAATCGGCGGGTCGTCGCGAAGTCCTGCTGGAACTGCTGGAACGCCTTAAGCTGCGGCCGAAAACCGTCGACAGCTGGCCAGACTTCGTTGCCAGCAAGGATCGTCTGGCGATCACCATCGCCCCGCTCGACGAGGGCCTGCTGCTCGACGACCCGGCGCTGGCGCTGGTGGCGGAAAGTCCGCTGTTCGGGCAACGAGTGATGCAACGTCGTCGCCGCGAGAAGCGCAGCGACGTCAGCAACGATGCGGTAATCAAGAACCTCACCGAACTGCGTGAAGGCGCGCCGGTGGTGCATATCGATCACGGCGTCGGGCGTTATCTGGGCCTGACGATTCTGGAAATCGACAATCAGGCCGCCGAATTCCTCACCCTCGAATACGCCGAGAACGCCAAGCTCTACGTGCCGGTCGCCAACCTGCACCTGATCGCGCGCTACACCGGCAGCGACGATTCGCTTGCGCCGCTGCACCGCCTCGGCTCGGAGACCTGGCAGAAAGCCAAGCGCAAAGCCGCCGAGCAGGTGCGTGACGTCGCCGCCGAATTGCTCGACATTTACGCCCGTCGCGCCGCCCGTGAAGGTTACGCCTTCGCCGACCCGAAGGCCGATTACGCCACCTTCAGCGCCGGTTTCCCGTTCGAAGAAACACCCGATCAGCAAGCCACCATCGAGGCCGTGCGCGAAGACATGCTCGCGCCGAAACCGATGGATCGCCTGGTCTGCGGCGACGTCGGCTTCGGCAAGACCGAAGTGGCCATGCGCGCCGCGTTCATTGCCGTGCACGGCGGGCGTCAGGTGGCGATTCTGGTGCCGACCACCCTGCTCGCCCAGCAGCACTACAACAGTTTCCGCGACCGCTTCGCCGACTGGCCGGTGACCGTGGAAGTGATGAGCCGTTTCAAGTCGGCCAAGGAAGTCAACGCGGCGATCGCCGATCTGGCGGAAGGCAAGATCGACATCGTCATCGGCACGCACAAGCTGCTGTCCGATGATGTGAAGATCAAAAACCTCGGGCTGGTGATCATCGACGAAGAACACCGTTTTGGCGTACGCCAGAAAGAACAGCTCAAGGCCCTGCGCAGCGAGGTCGATATTCTGACCCTGACCGCGACGCCGATTCCGCGCACGCTGAACATGGCGGTGTCGGGCATGCGCGATCTGTCGATCATCGCCACGCCACCAGCGCGGCGCCTGTCGGTGCGCACTTTCGTCATGGAGCAGAACAAGAGCACGGTCAAGGAAGCCCTGCTGCGTGAACTGCTACGTGGTGGTCAGGTTTACTACCTGCACAACGATGTGAAGACCATCGAGAAATGCGCCGCCGACCTCGCCGAACTGGTGCCGGAAGCGCGCATCGGTATCGGCCACGGGCAGATGCGCGAACGTGAACTCGAACAGGTGATGAGCGACTTCTACCACAAGCGCTTCAACGTGCTGATCGCCTCGACCATCATCGAGACCGGCATCGACGTGCCAAGCGCCAACACCATCATCATCGAACGCGCCGACAAGTTCGGCCTGGCCCAACTGCACCAGTTGCGCGGTCGTGTCGGCCGCAGTCACCACCAGGCTTACGCCTACCTGCTGACACCGCCGCGCCAGCAGATCACTTCCGACGCGGAAAAGCGTCTGGAAGCGATCGCCAATACCCAGGACCTCGGTGCCGGTTTCGTGCTGGCCACCAACGACCTGGAAATCCGTGGCGCCGGCGAACTGCTGGGCGATGGTCAGAGCGGGCAGATTCAGGCCGTCGGTTTCACCCTGTACATGGAAATGCTCGAGCGCGCGGTGAAGTCGATCCGCAAGGGCGAGCAGCCGAACCTCGATCAACCGCTGGGTGGCGGCCCGGAAGTCAATCTGCGGGTGCCGGCGCTGATTCCGGAAGATTATCTGCCGGATGTGCATGCGCGGTTGATTCTGTATAAACGCATCGCCTCGGCCACCGACGAGGAAGGCCTCAAGGACCTGCAGGTGGAGATGATCGACCGCTTCGGCCTGTTGCCGGAGCCGACCAAGAACCTGGTGCGGATCACCGCGCTGAAATTGCAGGCGGAAAAGCTTGGCATCAAGAAAGTCGACGGCGGGCCGCAAGGCGGGCGTATCGAGTTCGAAGCGCAGACGCCGGTTGACCCGATGACCCTGATCAAGCTGATCCAGACGCAGCCCAAGCGCTACAAGTTCGAAGGCGCGACGATGTTCAAATTCCAGGTGCCGATGGAGCGCCCGGAAGAACGTTTCAATACTGTCGAGGCGCTGTTTGAGCGTCTCATCCCGAAATCCGCTTGAAGGACGCCCGATGCGCCTGTTCCGCTCTCTGACTTTGTTGCTTGCACTTGCAGCACCGACGGCGTTTGCCGATGACACGTATCAGGTCGAAATGATCCTGGTGCGCCAGAATGCCGTCCCGGCCATCGTCAGCCGCGCCGCCCCGGAAGACTGGGCCGCAGGCGCCCAGCGTCTGGGCAGCGACAGCCAGCGCACCCCGGCGCTGAATGATGTAGTGAACAAACTCACCGCCAGCGGCGAGTACACCGTGCTGATGCACAAAGCCTGGCAGCAGAGCCTCGGCGAAGCGCCGGCGAAAGTCGCAGTGAGCGAAGGTCAGGAGCAGTTCGGCCAGTTCCCGATCGAGGGCACGCTGGAAATGAAACTCGGCCGCTTCACCGACGTGACCGCCGATTTCTGGGTCAATCAGATCGACGCCAATGGCCTGGTCACTGCCAGTGAGCGCCTGCGTCAGGACAGCCACACCAAGAACGGCCAGCTCAATTACCTCGACAACGGCCACCTGGCCCTGCTGATCAAGATCACTTCCCTGACCGCGCCAGCGCCTCGCGAAGCGCCTGAAGTCGTGCCGGACTGATCGAAGTCCTTATGCCGCCGCCCCTGAGCAAACCGCTGGCCCCGTCGTGGGTCAGCCGATTCAAAGAACAGAGTCTGGAGCGCGGCCGCCGCTACGCTTTGGAGAATCGAGTGCGCATCGCCCAGGTCGGCGATGCGACCATCACCGCCAGTTGCGAAGGTTCTGGCGGCAGCGTTTACCGGCAGACCATTCATTTGCGCGAATCAGCCAAAGCGACGCTGCTGCTGGTCGACGCCACCTGCACCTGCCCGGTGCGCAGCAACTGCAAACACTGCGCGGCGGTGCTGCTGAAAATCCAGGAAACCCTCGACTACCCCGCCGCCGCTAAAGATGTCGAGCTGCTGGAGAAGCTCCAGGCCGTGCTGGAAAACCGCAGCCCGAAAGCGCCGCCGCAAGTGTTGGTGGACAACGTGCAACCGGTGCCGCGCCTGTGGCTGGCGAGCGTCGAGTTCAGCGCCTTCGAGCCGCGCAACGGCAAGATGCAGCGCTACATTCAGCATCGTGCGGCGCTGTCGTTCAGCTATCTGGACGAATACGTCAGCGGGCAAAAACACAGCGATATCCTGATCCGTCAGGAAGCCCAGACCCTGCGGATAAAACGCCACCCGGATGTCGAACAGTCCTACCGCGAACAGTTGCGCATCCTCGGTTTCCGCATCGCCACCCGGCAGAGCAAAGCGCTGCCGGAAAGCGCCGGCGAACTCTACGAGATGGTCAACGACAGCGCCTGGCTGACCTTCACGCTGAATGACTTGCCGAAATTGCGCAGCCAAGGCTGGGAGTTGCAGATCGATGAGGAATTCGGCTTCGACCTGACCGCCGTCGACGACTGGTACGCCACCGTCGAACAGGCGCCGGAGCGCGACTGGTTCGATCTGGAACTGGGCATCATCGTCAACGGCGAGCGCCTGAGCCTGCTGCCGATTCTGCTGAATCTGATGCGCTCGCACACCGAGATCCTCAACCCGGAACGCCTCGCCCGCCGTCGCGATGACGAGCTGATTCTGGTGAACATTCCGCAACGCACCAACGAGCATGGGCCGTTGCAAGTGGCGCTGCCGCTCGGTCGCTTGAAGCCGGTATTGATGACGCTGGGCGAGTTCTATTTGCAGGAGCCGGGCGAAACCACCCTGCGCCTGAGCAAGGCTGACGCCACCCGGCTCAATTCGCTGGAAGGCCTGCCGCTGTTGTGGGAAGGCGGCGAGCAGATCCGCACCTTCGCCCAGCGGCTGCGCGACATCCGCGATTTCACGGCCGAAGCGCCGCAAGGTCTGAATGCAACGCTGCGCCCGTATCAGCTCGAAGGTTTGAGCTGGATGCAATCGCTGCGGCAACTGGAGGTCGGCGGGATTCTTGCGGATGACATGGGCTTGGGCAAAACCCTACAGACCTTGGCGCATATTCTCAGCGAGAAGAACGCCGGACGCCTCGATCGTCCGTGCATGGTGGTGATGCCGACCAGCCTGATTCCGAACTGGCTCGATGAGGCGGCGCACTTCACCCCGCAACTGAAAGTCCTCGCACTGTACGGCGCGACGCGAAAAAAGCACTTCGACAATCTGGCCGACTTCGACCTGATCCTCACCACTTACGCCCTGTTGCCCAAGGACCTCGAGCGCCTGGCCAAACAGCCGTTGCACGTGCTGGTGCTGGACGAAGCGCAATACATCAAGAATCCCAACAGCAAAGCCGCCCAGGCCGCGCGCGAGCTGAACGCGCGCCAGCGCCTGTGCCTCAGCGGCACGCCGCTGGAAAACCACTTGGGCGAGCTGTGGTCGCTGTTCCACTTCCTGTTGCCGGGCTGGCTCGGCGACGTGAAAAGTTTCAATGCCGATTACCGCGTGCCGATCGAAAAGCGCGGCAGTGAAGTCAGACTGCAACACCTCAACGGTCGGATAAAACCGTTTCTGCTGCGCCGCACCAAAGAGCAGGTCGCAACCGAACTGCCGCCGAAAACCGAGATCATCCATTGGGTCGAACTCAACGAAGCGCAGCGCGACGTGTACGAAACCATGCGCTTGGCGATGGACAAGAAGGTCCGTGACGAGATCACTCGCAAAGGCGTGGCACGCAGCCAGATCATCATTCTCGAAGCATTGCTCAAGCTGCGCCAGGTCTGCTGCGATCTGCGCCTGGTCAACGACGCCACCCTGCCCGCGCGCGGCAGCACTTCGGGCAAGCTCGACAGCCTGATGGAAATGCTTGAAGAATTGTTCGAGGAAGGTCGGCGGATTCTGCTGTTCTCGCAATTCACTTCGATGCTGACATTGATCGAAGAGGAATTGAAAAAGCGCAAGATCGCTTACGCGCTCCTTACTGGCCAGACCCGTGACCGGCGTACACCGGTGAAGGAATTCCAGAGCGGCACGCGTCAGATTTTTCTGATCAGCCTGAAGGCCGGTGGCGTCGGTTTGAACCTCACCGAAGCCGATACGGTGATTCACTACGACCCGTGGTGGAACCCGGCAACCGAGAATCAGGCGACTGACCGGGCGTATCGTATTGGCCAGGAAAAACCGGTGTTCGTCTACAAGATGATTGCCCGGGGCACAGTGGAAGAGAAGATTCAGCACCTGCAGAAGGAAAAGTCTGACCTGGCAGCGGGCGTGCTCGATGGGCGCAAGGCCGGGGACTGGAAGTTGCAGAGCGATGATATTGAAGCGCTGTTTGCGCCGTTGCCGGACAAGATCGATAAGCGTTAAAGCGGCGTCGCTGGTTAGATAGCTTTCGCTGGCAAGCCAGCTCCCACAGGGTTATGAGCTGTACCGAAGATTGTGATTCAACTCGATATCTGTGGGAGCTGGCTTGCCAGCGATGGGGTCATCGGATATTGCGCAGTCACTCAGGGCTCAACCCTTGGAAACCGGCAACGGCGCAAACAACGCCTCGATATCACTCTGTTCCAGTTTGAATCCGCCCGTCGTACCACCCTCAAGCACCGCCCCGGCCAGCGCCGCTTTCTCCTGCTGCAACGCCTGGATCTTTTCCTCCACGGTACCTTTGGCAATCAACTTGTAGACGAACACCGGATTGTTCTGCCCGATGCGATACGCCCGATCAGTCGCCTGATTCTCCACTGCCGGGTTCCACCACGGATCGAAGTGAATCACCGTGTCCGCCGCCGTCAGGTTCAGACCAGTGCCCCCGGCCTTGAGGCTGATCAGGAACAACGGCACCTTGCCGCCCTGGAAATCCCTCACCGGCGTGCGCCGATCGGTGGTGTCGCCGGTCAGCACCGAGTAGCCAAGCCCGCGTTGCTGCAATTCCTGCTCGATCAGCGCCAGCATCGAGGTGAATTGGGAAAACAGCAGAATGCGCCGCCCTTCACCGAGCAATTCTTCGAGCATCTCCATCAGGCTGATCAGCTTGCCGCTGCCCGAGCGCATCGCTTTCGCCGTCAGCGGCATATTGACCAGGCGCAGATCGCAGCAGACCTGGCGCAGCTTGAGCAGCGCATCGAGGATGATGATCTGACTGCGCGCCACGCCGCTGCGGGCGATTTCGTCGCGGACCTTTTTGTCCATCGCCACACGCACCGTCTCATAGACGTCGCGCTGACCATCGCTGAGTTCGACCCAGTGGATGATCTCGGTTTTCGGCGGCAACTCGGTGGCGACCTGATCCTTCTTGCGCCGCAGCAAAAACGGCTTGATGCGCGCGGTCAGGTGCTGCATGCGCTGGACATTGCCGTGCTTCTCGATCGGCGTGCGGTAATCGCGATTGAAGGATTTGCTGTCGCCGAGCCAGCCGGGCATGAGGAAATGGAACTGTGACCACAGCTCACCGAGGTGGTTTTCCAGCGGCGTACCGCTCAGACACAAGCGCTGACGGGCCTGCAAGTCACGCGCGGCCTGGGCGGCTTTGCTCAGCGGGTTCTTGATGTTCTGCGCTTCGTCGAGAATCAGCACGCTCCACGACTGCGGCTGCAAGATTTCCAGATCCCTGGGCAGCAATGCGTAAGTGGTCAGCACCAAGTCGTATTCGCCCAGATTGGCAAAGTCCTTTTGCCGCCCGGTGCCGTGCAGCGCCAGGACTTTCAACTGCGGCGTGAAGCGTTCGGCTTCGTCGAGCCAGTTGGGAATCAGGCTGGTCGGCATCACCGCCAGTGCCGGACAGTCCAGACGCCCGGCGTGTTTTTCCGTGAGCAGATGCGCCAGGGTCTGCAGGGTTTTGCCCAGGCCCATGTCATCGCCCAGAATGCCGCCGACCTCCAGCTCGCGCAGGGTCTGCATCCAGTTCAGGCCTTCGAGCTGATACGGACGCAGCTGCGCGTTGAGGCCGGCCGGCGCAGCAACCTGGGCGTGGCTGGAATTCTGCAGACGCTTGGCAAAAGTGCGCAGACGTTCGCCGCCCTGCCAATCCAGCGGCACGCCATCGAGCATACTCAGACGCGCGGCGTCTGGAGCGGTCAAGCGCAGCGCATCACCCTGATGGCCGCCCAGGTACAACTCGCCCAGCGTCGCCATCAGCGGTTTGACCCGACTCAGCGGCAACGCGACTTTGGCGCCCGCCGGTTCGCCAAAACCGCTGGGCTTGAGCTCGATGAGGATTTTTTCATCATCGCTGCGCTGCGCCAGATTGACCGGGTCGAGCAAGCGCGGCTGGGTCCGCAACAGGTGCAGAAGGATCGGCAGCAAGCTGTAACGTTCGCCGTTGACGACGATACCCAACTGCAGATCAAACCACTGATGCGTGGCCTCTTCTTCGACCTCGGCGTACCACTGTTCAACCGGTTGTACATCGAAATGGAAACCGGGACTGATCTCGATTTTCCAATCTGCGGCGCGCAGCGTGGCCAGCCCTTCGTGCATGAACCCGAGCCAGGCGGAATCATCCGGCAAGGTAAACATCTCGCCAGGACGATCCATTGCACTCTTGCGCGTGGCTTTCTTGAAGCCATGTTTTTGCAGGTTCTGGCGTAGCTTCTTTTCCAGCGCAGGCTGGCGTTGAATACGCTGGGTCTCTGTGCCGCTGAGGATCATCACCTCCGGGTTGCGATCCACCGCCGGATGACCGTTGTAGGTAAACAGCAGAGCGGCGCGGTGTTCCAGCACGTATTCCCAGCGCGAGCGTTCTCGGCCGCTGACCAGGGTCAATTGCGGCTGCGGCAGCACGTCATCGATGATCCGTTCGGTGAGCTTGTGCGGTGGCGCAATTTGGGTCGCCGCGCTCATGCGATGGCTGAACTGCATGGCCTGACGCGCCGGAATGTCTGGCGCCAGGGTCAAATGGCAGGCGAGCTTTTCTTCCAGCTCAGTGAACAGCGGGCCAACCTGGCGCTGCTCACGATCAAGGTAATAAAGCGGCTCCAGCGCCAGCACGGTTTCCTGCGCGGCTTCGGCACTGCTCCATTGCGCGCGGAATCCGCCGTCAGCCTGCTCGGCCCAAGAGAACTGACCGACGCGTTTCGCCCCCGGTGTCAGC
The DNA here is from genome assembly GCF_008923895.1 of Pseudomonas sp. GXM4. Taxonomy (NCBI): domain Bacteria; kingdom Pseudomonadati; phylum Pseudomonadota; class Gammaproteobacteria; order Pseudomonadales; family Pseudomonadaceae; genus Pseudomonas; species Pseudomonas sp. GXM4. Next base: position 13,797 of record NZ_WBRZ01000025.1, on the reverse strand, counting down.
GCTCGCAGGTCTTCGAAGTCGAGGAACAGCCGCGAGGTGCGCAGGAGCATTTCCAGCAGTTCGGCGCCACTGCTGCCTTCCAGCGGATAGCCGCTGTAATAGGCGTGATGGGAATGCATGGCGACCAACAGCCGGGCGATGCGCAGATCCAGTTCGGACAGGTAGCCCGGCTGGCGCATGAGCATTTCCGCGAGCGAGTACATCGGTTTGACCTCGCGTAACTCGCCGCTCTTGAGCTGGTAGACCTTGAAGATATCGAGCAGCCACTTGCCGTTCGCAGACGTCGATTTGAGCTTGTAAAACAGACGCGTGCCTGCGGTTTGCGCACTTTCGTCAGCAGGCTTGGCCGGCACGGGAATTGTCGAAAGCCAATGCTCGAGCGCTCGCCCCAACGGGATCTGTGCATCATTGTCAGACGCATCCTCACCCGTGCCCAGCAGGTGATAGATCACCGCCGCGCTGTGCTTACAGTCGATTGCAACAGGACAGCTGCACAGGCAACGCAGGTTTACCGACCCCAGCCGATCTTCGGACAGATAAATGCTTTGCTCATAGGCCTGAAGTTGCGAACCGACGCAGAACGCCTCGATCTTCCTGTCATCGATCTCGAGGATCTCTACCCGGTCATCGGCGGCATAAGCGCGGCCCTTGGCCAACGCCTTGCTACTGAATGCGTGGGTCCATGTCAGCCCTTTAAGCCGTTCGATGAAAATGCTCATGGACAGTCCTTAGCTGGCCAGCACTCGCGCCAACGTTGATTTCACCTTGCCCATGCCATCGTGCAGGGCCTGTTCGATTTCGGCCATGGTGATGACTTCGGTGGTCTTGCCGGCTGCAGGATTTACCACCAGCGCCAGACAGGCGTAATCCAGATCCAGCTCACGCGCCAGCGCCGCTTCCGGCATGCCGGTCATGCCGACGATGTCGCAGCCGTCACGCTCCAGTCGCACGATCTCGGCGACCGTTTCCAGACGCGGACCCTGGGTGCAGGCGTACACGCCTTGATCGCTGTATTCGCAGCCTTCGGCGGCGACTGCTGCAATCAATTGCTGACGCAACGGCTCGCTGTAGGGAAAGCTGAAATCGATGTGGGTGACGTGTTCCAGATCATCGGCGAAATAGGTGTGCTCGCGCCCACTGGTGTAGTCGACGATCTGGTGCGGCACGCAGAAATGCCCGGTGCCCATGGCCGGATGAATACCGCCCACCGCGTTAACGGCGATGATCGCTTCGGCACCCGCCTGCTTCAACGCCCACAGGTTGGCGCGGTAGTTGACCTTGTGCGGCGGGAAACGATGCGGGTGACCGTGACGGGCGAGGAACAGCACTTCCTTGCCGGCGTATTCACCAATCTGCACCTCGGCCGAAGGCGCGCCGTACGGGGTGTCGACTGCCAGCGACTGGCGAATGCTCAGGCCTTCGAGCTGAGTCAGGCCAGTGCCACCGATGATTGCGTAAACGGTCATAACGAAAAAATCCTTAATCGATCAGTTGAGCGTCTTTGAGCGCGCCGAGGGCGGTGAGCCAACGCGGGTCCTGACGATAATCGGTGCTGGCGAAGGCCTGCCCGCGCATCTTCGCGATGCGCGCGGAAGGCTTGACCTTCATACGCTGGGCGGCACTCAACGCCAGCTCGGCTGCCCCGCGGTCGTTGCACACCAGACCCATGTCGCAACCGGCACTCAGCGCGGCTTCGATGCGGCTGGCAGCGTCGCCGACCACGTGGGCGCCGGCCATCGACAGATCATCGCTGAAGATCACGCCGTCGAACTGCAACTCGCCGCGCAGAATCTCCTGCAGCCAGCGTCGGGAGAAACCGGCGGGCTGTGCATCGACTTGCGGATAGATGACGTGGGCCGGCATGACGGCGGCCAGTTGTTTGCTGAGTTTGGCGAAGGGCACCAGATCATTGGCGCGGATCTCGTCGAGACTGCGCTCGTCGTTCGGGATCGCTACATGGGAGTCTGCTTCCGCCCAGCCGTGGCCCGGGAAATGTTTGCCGGTGGCGGCCATGCCGGCGCTGTTCATGCCGCGAATGAATGCACCGGCGAGCAAGGCTGCGCGCTCGGGATCGCCTTCGAATGAACGGGTACCGACCACAGCGCTGCGCTGATAGTCCAGATCCAGCACCGGGGCGAAACTCAGATCGAGCCCGACCGCCAGCACTTCGGTGGCCATGATCCAGCCGCATTGCTCGGCGAGATACTCTGCATTCGGGTTATCGGCGATGGCGCGCATCGCTGGCAGACGGACGAAACCCTGACGCAAGCGCTGCACACGCCCGCCCTCTTGATCCACCGCCAGCAGCAGATCCGGACGAATCGCGCGGATCGCGGCGCTCAGTTCGCGCACCTGGCGTGGATGCTCGATATTGCGGGCGAAAATGATCAAGCCGCCCACTTCGGGCTGACGCAACAATTGGCGATCTTCAGCCGTCAGCCAGGTACCGGCGACGTCCACCATCAACGAGCCTTGCAGGCCAGCAGTCATAGAGATTCCTTGAAAACAAAAAACCCGATCTGCTTGCATTCGCTACCGTGGGCATTGCCCGGACGGTCAGCAGAATTCATGCAGATCGGGTTCAGTACGAGAGTCGGCATGGCCGGCTAGCTTAGCGGATACCAGCTGCCGCGCCCACCCGTGCGCGGTCAAACCTTGGCGGCGACCGGTATGGATTTGCTGCGCGGACGCAATTGCGCGCTGGCCATGGCTGTATCGGTGACGCCGGTTTCGGCGCGCATGCCGGCAGCGAGGAACGGCACCATCAGGCGCATCACTTGTTCGATGGAGGTATTCACGCCGAAATCGGTCTCGGCAATCGCGCGCAAGGCCTTGATCCCGGACATGCTGAACGCTGCGGCGCCGAGCATGAAGTGCACGCGCCAGAACAGCTCGATCGGCGGAATGCGTGGCGCCGCTTCATTGACCAGCAGCATGTAGCGGCGAAACACCTTGCCGTACATGTCTTCCAGATAACGTCGCAAGTGGCCCTGGCTCTGACTGAACGCGAGGCCGAGCAAGCGCATGAAGATCGACAGGTCATTACCGCTGCGAGGCTGCACGACGAGCGCTTGCTCGACGAGAATTTCCAGCAACTCTTCGAGGGTCGGTTTGTTCTCAGGCTTGGCCTGACGGCGCTCCAGCTCTTTATCGAGGCTCACGCAGAACGGACCGAGGAAGCGCGAGAACACAGCTTGAATCAACGCCTTTTTCGAGCCGAAGTGATAATTCACCGCAGCCAGATTGACGCCAGCCTTGCTGGTGATCAAACGCAATGAAGTTTCAGCGAATCCTTTCTCCGCGAACAACTGCTCGGCAGCATCAAGAATGCGTTCAACGGTTTCCGACTGGGCCATGGCTACTCCGCCTGACAAACACTTGTTTGAAACATACGTTTCAGCCTGTGCCTTGTCAAGCCTGCCGGTTCGTTTTGGGAATGGTCGGTCAGCTATTTAACCACACAAGGCGCCAGCATTAATAAGTGCCCTGCGCGACCGCTCGGCGGGCGGCAAAAAAACGCCCATTGCCAAGACCGCTTCACTGTATATAATCCCAGTCACTGTATAAAAAGACAGAGCGATCAATATGCTAAAGCTGACGCCACGCCAAGCCGAGATTCTGGCCTTTATCAAACGTTGCCTCGAAGACAACGGCTATCCGCCCACCCGTGCGGAAATCGCTCAGGAACTGGGTTTCAAATCGCCAAATGCGGCGGAAGAACATCTCAAGGCCCTCGCCCGCAAAGGCGCGATCGAGATGACCCCGGGCGCTTCCCGCGGCATCCGTATTCCCGGCTTCGAAGCCAAGGCCGACGACTCCACCCTGCCGATCATTGGCCGAGTGGCTGCCGGCGCGCCGATCCTCGCCCAGCAGCACATCGAAGAATCCTGCAACATCAACCCGACCTTCTTCCATCCTCGCGCCGACTACCTGTTGCGTGTGCACGGCATGAGCATGAAGGACATCGGCATCTTCGACGGCGACTTGCTGGCTGTTCACACCACCCGCGAAGCGCGTAACGGTCAGGTTGTGGTTGCCCGCATCGGCGACGAAGTGACGGTCAAACGCTTTAAGCGTGAAGGCAGCAAAGTCTGGCTGATTGCCGAAAACCCCGAGTTCGCCCCTATCGAAGTCGACCTGAAAGATCAGGAACTGGTGATCGAAGGCTTGAGTGTCGGCGTCATTCGCCGCTAAAGGAGGCTCCATGCAGTTCCCACACACACCTCAGCAAACACAACTGCCTTTGTTTGAAGCGTTTCTGGCGCAACCGATTGCGCCGATCCTCAAAGACGTGGTCGAGCGTGACTGGAATGCCAAACCTGACGCCTTCAGTGAGCTATCACTGCGTGGTGCGGCCGGGAACTGCCTGAACCTGCTAGCGCCGATCCTGCGTGAATTGAGCGAGGATCAGGATGCGCGCTGGCTGACGCTGATCGCCCCACCCGCCAGTCTGACGCAAACCTGGCTGCGCGATGCCGGCCTGAATCGCGAACGCATTCTTCTGCTGCAACCGCGCGGCACTCAGAGTGCTCAGCAACTGGCGTGCGAAGCGTTGCGGCTGGGTCGCAGCCACACCGTGGTGACATGGCTAAACCCGTTGAATGCCAATTCGCGGCAACAACTGATCAGCGCCGCGCGTACGGGCGAAGCGCAGAGCCTGAACATTCGTTTGGGTTGATTGATGGTAATGCGCGCTGTGTGAAGCGCAGGGCTTCTCCATGGACAGAGAAGCCGATCTGAAGCGCAAGCGACCGAGCAAAGGCCAAAGCGTGAATCAATGAAGAACCCGCGGCCCCTCTTCCTTATCAAACTCGCCTTCAACCATACGACCCGCCATCTGCACGCCAACGCTCAACATCGCTTTGGCGATTTCAACGTGCTGGCCCTGCAGGAACGCTTTGGCATCCTCGGAGAAATCCAGCGTCACCAGAGAACCTTCGTCCTCAGCCCTGCGCAGTTCGATTCGGCCGTCTGGTAACTCGACAATTTCTAGAAAGGACGTTGGCATATAGGTCTGTTCTCCACGAAAGGCAGCGATTATATAGACATCATTCGAGCTTCGCTCAGGATCTTGACCAGCAGCATGTTTCAGATTGCCACTGCGCCAAACTACCTCAGCACTCGTTCAAGCCTTCCCGGAAACGCAGGGCCAGGCCCTTGAGGTTCTGCCGCCAGCTCTCCAGCTCATCTCGACTAAGCTCTTCTGGCGCCTCTTCTTCATCAAGATTAATCGCTTGAATCAGCGGCTGCGTCACATCGCCTTTCGGCTTGCGTGGCGCCCTCGGTGGCTGAAACAGTGCTGCGTGCGCCGCCAGCAGTTTCGCCAGCCAGGTTTCCGGATTACCGGCCAGCTCGACCATTTCCGCCAGCTCCGGGATCGCTATCGATTCCAGCACTTCGCGCCTCAGCAACTCCTCCGCCCTCGGCGAATTGGCCTGCGGCAGACGATAAAAGCCAGCGATCTCATGACACAAGCCCAGCAGTGCGCCGTAGAGGTGAAACAGCGCCGACTCACGCCCGGCCTGGATCAGCGCCAGAGTATTCATCGCCCGCCCTTCTTCAGCACGAGCCAGAGCTTCGAGTGACAGGCCGGCGAAATAGATCTTCTGGTGGGTGCGGGTATAGAGTTCGTGGGCCATGACGGCAGCCTCCACAACGAAATAATTGCTTCACACAGGCCCGGCAGTGTCATGGATCAACCAATGCCAGCGCAAGCAAAAAACAAAAAGGCCGCATGAAACCCCGAAGGTTTCATGCGGCCTTTTCGCTGTTCAGACTAACGCTTACTCAGCCTTGGCCTTTGCGCTGCGCTTGTCTTCAACAGTCCACTTGCCACCGTCGTAATACGCCTTCCAGCCTGTCGGCTTGCCGTCGACCTCGGTCTGAACGTATTGCTCCTTGGTCTTGCGGCTGTAGCGGATGACCGCTGGCAGACCGTCAGGATCCTTTTGCGGAGCCTCGCACAGGAAGTGGTACTTCGGATCAATCTCGTCCTTGTGCGGCAGAATCTCGATCACCAACGGAGCGCGGGTCTCGCGGTTTTTCGGGAACTGGCTGGCAGCCAGGAACAGACCGGAGGCACCATCGCGCAGGATATAGGTGTCGTTGACCTTTTCGCATTTCAGCTCAGGCATCTTCACCGGATCCATCTTCGGCGGCGCCGCGTCACCGCTCTTCAGCAGCTTGCGGGTGTTCTTGCACTCCGGGTTGGTGCAACCGAAGAACTTGCCGAAACGGCCGGTCTTGAGCTGCATCTCGCTGCCGCACTTATCGCATTCCAGACTCGGACCTTCATAGCCCTTGATGCGATAGCTGCCTTCTTCAATTTCGTAACCGGCGCAATCCGGGTTGTTGCCGCAGATGTGCAGCTTGCGCTTTTCGTCCAGCAGGTAGGCGTCCATCGCCGTGCTGCAGATCGGGCAGCGATGCTTGCCACGCAGGACCAGCGATTCCGATTCGCCCTCGTCGTCCGCGGCGATTTCATCGCCCGGCACCAGGTTGACGGTAGCCTTGCAGCGCTCCTTCGGCGGCAGGCTGTAGCCCGAGCAGCCGAGGAACACGCCAGTCGATGCGGTACGAATCTGCATCGGACGACCGCAGGTGGTGCACGGAATGTCAGTCATGACCGGCTGGTTGGCGCGCATGCCGCTGTCCGGGTTTTCCGCTACTTCGAGTTTCTTCTTGAAGTCGCCGTAAAACTCGTCCAGCACGTTTTTCCAGTCGCGCTCGCCCTGCGCCACGTCATCGAGGTTCTCTTCCATGCCGGCGGTGAAGCCGTAGTCCATGAGATTGGAGAAGCTCTCGGACAGACGCTCGGTGACGATGTCGCCCATCTTTTCCGAGTAGAAACGACGGTTGTGCAGGGTCACATAACCGCGATCCTGAATGGTTGAAATGATCGCAGCGTAGGTCGAAGGACGACCGATGCCGCGCTTTTCCATTTCCTTGACCAGACTGGCCTCGGAGTAACGCGCCGGTGGCTTGGTGAAATGCTGCGACGGATCGAGCTTGATCAGCTTCATCACATCGCCCTGGGCCATGTCCGGCAGCACGTCATCATCGCCAGGCTTGGCAATCTGCGGCATCACCCGGGTGTAACCGTCGAACTTGAGGATACGGCCCTTGGCGCGCAGTTCGAAGTCGCCAGCACCGACGCTGACGGTGGTCGACAGGTACTGCGCCGGCAGCATCTGGCAGGCGAGGAATTGGCGCCAGATCAGCTCGTACAGACGCTCGGCATCACGCTCCATACCCGCCAGCTTGCTCGGTGTGGTGTTGGCATCGGACGGACGAATCGCTTCGTGAGCCTCTTGCGCGCCTTCCTTGCTGCTGTAGACGTTCGGCGTTTCCGGCAGGTACTTCTTGCCGAACTCGTCTTCGATGTAAGTGCGCGCCATCGCCACGGCGTCGGCCGAGAGATTGGTCGAGTCGGTACGCATGTAAGTGATGTAGCCGGCTTCGTACAGACGCTGGGCCATCATCATGGTTTTCTTCACGCCGAAACCGAGGCGGTTGCTCGCAGCCTGCTGCAAGGTCGACGTGATGAAAGGCGCCGATGGCTTGCTGCTGGTCGGTTTGTCTTCGCGCTTGACGATGCTGTAGCTGGAAGACTTAAGCTTCTCCAGCGCAGCCATGGCCTGGGCTTCGTTCAGCGGCTTGAAGGCTTCGCCTTTTTCGCGAGCCACTTCGAAACGCACGGTCGAGCCTTTGGCAGTACCGAGATCGGCATGCACTTCCCAGTATTCTTCGGGATTGAACGCACGGATTTCGCGCTCACGCTCGACCACCAGTTTCACGGCAACCGATTGCACGCGCCCGGCAGACAGACCACGGGCGATCTTGGCCCACAACAGCGGCGATACCATGTAGCCGACGACGCGGTCGAGGAAACGACGCGCCTGCTGGGCGTTGACACGATCAATGTCCAGCTCGCCCGGCTCGGAGAAGGCTTCCTGAATCGCCTTCTTGGTGATTTCGTTGAACACCACACGCTTGTAACGGCTGTCATCACCACCGATGGCTTCGCGCAGGTGCCAGGCAATGGCTTCCCCCTCGCGATCCAAGTCGGTTGCGAGATAGATGGTGTCAGCATCCTTGGCGAGCCGGCGCAGCTCTTCGATGACCTTTTCTTTGCCCGGGAGGATCTCGTACTGGGCTTTCCAGCCGTGTTCGGGATCGACGCCCATGCGCGAGACCAGCTGCTTGCGCGCTTTCTCTTTCGGCGAGAGCACCGGACCTTCGCCCGCAGCAGCCTTGCCGCGCTTGGCGGCTGGCTCTTTGCTGGCGCTAGCCGAACCGCTGGTGGGCAGGTCTCGGATATGGCCGATACTCGACTTCACCACGTATTGGTTACCCAGATACTTGTTGATGGTCTTGGCCTTAGCCGGGGATTCCACAATGACCAGCGATTTGCCCATGGATCAGAAAATTCCTGAATTCTAGAAGTGAAAGGCGGTTGGCGCCTGACGCGGCACCGCTATATATAGTTGATACAAGGTGAGGTCAAGCGCAGGGTTGTCTGCGCAGTCGCCTCAAACCTTGTCAAAAAGGCTCGGTTCGGCTTGCACCAAAGCAAAGCGCGGCACCTGCTCGCCGTCAACCTCGACCGACTCGACGAACATGCTCAACGGGCGCACCCAAAAGCCGTAATCGCCATACAGGGCTTGGTAAAAGACCACTTCTTCTTCGGTTTCGGAATGCCGCGCAACACTGAATACACGGTATTGCGGACCTTTGTAATGTTGGTAGAGCCCAGGTTGTATCGGCATGCTTCGGCCCTCACTGAAATCTTTTCAAAAATAAATAAAAAACCCAAAAACAAAAACCGGGGCACTGGGCCCCGGCTTCCATCGACGAGACGCTTAAACGCGTTCGAAGACGGTGGAGATGCCTTGGCCGAGACCAATGCACATAGTGGCCACCCCGAAGGTGCCGCTATTCTGCTTCATCACGTTCAACAGGGTGCCGGAAATACGTGCACCGGAGCAACCGAACGGGTGACCCAGGGCGATCGCGCCGCCGTGCAGGTTAACCTTCTCGTTCATCTTGTCGAGCACTTTCAGATCTTTCAGCACTGGCAAGGCCTGTGCGGCGAAAGCTTCGTTGAGCTCGAAGAAGTCGATATCGTTGATGCCAAGGCCCGCACGCTTCAGGGCTTTTTGTGTCGCCGGCACTGGACCATAGCCCATGATCGCCGGGTCCACACCCGCTACTGCCATCGAACGGATCACCGCCATCGGCTGGATACCCAGGTCCTGGGCACGCTGCGCCGACATCACGATCATGCACGAAGCACCGTCAGTGATCTGCGACGAAGTACCGGCAGTCACGGTGCCGCCCTTCGGATTGAATGCCGGCTTGAGCGCCGCCAGACTTTCCAGGGTGGTTTCCGGACGAATGGTTTCGTCGTAGTCGTACAGTTTCAGGAAACCGTTTTCGTCGTAACCCTGCATCGGGATGATTTCGTCCTTGAACTTGCCTTCCACGGTCGCCTTGTGGGCCAACTGGTGGGAACGCACGCCAAAGGCATCCTGCTGCTCACGAGTGATGCCGTGCATCTTGCCAAGCATTTCAGCGGTCAGGCCCATCATGCCCGAGGCTTTCGCCGCGTACAGCGACATGTGCGGGTTCGGATCGACACCGTGCATCATGCTCACGTGACCCATGTGCTCGACGCCGCCGACCACGAACACGTCACCGTTGCCGGTCATGATCGCTTGCGCAGCGGTGTGCAGCGCGCTCATCGACGAACCGCACAGGCGACTGACGGTCTGGCCAGCAGAAGTGTGCGGGATCTGGGTCATCAGCGACGCCATGCGCGCGATGTTCCAGCCCTGCTCCAGGGTCTGGTTGACGCAGCCCCAGATCACGTCCTCGACTTCCGCCGGGTCGACCTTGCTGTTGCGTTCCAGCAGTTTGCTGATCAGGTGCGCCGACATGTCTTCAGCGCGGGTGTTGCGGTGCATGCCGCCCTTGGAGCGGCCCATCGGAGTACGACCGAAGTCGACAATCACGACGTCTCTAGGATTCAAGCTCATAAGTTCACTCTCACTCTAGTTGGGGGCGCTTAACCGAAGAAGCTCTGGCCGTTCTTGGCCATTTCGCGCAGCTTCGCGGTCGGGTGGTACAGCGCGCCCAAATCAGCGTACTGGTCAGCCAGGGCAACGAACTCGGCAACACCGATCGAATCGATGTAGCGCAGCGCACCGCCACGGAATGGAGGGAAACCGATACCGTAAACCAGACCCATGTCGGCTTCGGCGGCGGTTTCAACGATGCCGTCTTCCAGGCAACGCACGGTTTCCAGGCACAGCGGGATCATCATCCAGTTGATGATGTCTTCGTCAGTGACTTCGCGCTGCTCGTAAACGATCGGCTTGAGCACTTCGAGTACCGACGGATCGGCGACTTTCTTCTGCTTGCCTTTCTTGTCGGCCTCGTAGGCGTAGAAGCCCTTGCCGTTCTTCTGGCCCAGGCGCTTGGCTTCGTACAGCACGTCGATGGCCGAACGACGGTCATCCTTCATGCGATCCGGGAAACCTTCAGCCATCACGTCACGACCGTGGTGACCGGTGTCAATGCCGACCACGTCCATCAGGTACGCAGGGCCCATCGGCCAGCCGAATTTTTCCATGACCTTGTCGATACGGACGAAGTCGACACCGGCGCTGACCAGCTTGGCGAAACCGCCGAAGTACGGGAACAGCACGCGGTTGACCAAAAAGCCCGGGCAGTCATTGACGACGATCGGGTTCTTGCCCATTTTCTTCGCGTAGGCAACGGTGGTGGCGATCGCCAGTTCACTGGACTTCTCGCCACGGATCACTTCCACCAGCGGCATCATGTGCACCGGGTTGAAGAAGTGCATGCCGACGAAGTTTTCCGGACGCTTGAGGGCCTTGGCCAGCAGGCTGATGGAAATGGTCGAGGTGTTGGACGCGAGGATGGTGTCCTCTTTGACCTTGTCTTCGACTTCAGCCAGCACCGCTTGCTTGACCTTCGGATTCTCGACCACAGCTTCGACGACCAGATCGACGTGACCGAAGTCGCCGTACGACAGCGTCGGACGAATGCCGTTGAGCACTTCAGCCATCTTCGCAGCGGTCATGCGACCCTTGTCAACGCGGCCGACCAGCAGCTTGGCGGCTTCGGCCAGACCCTGCTCGATACCGTGCTCGTTGATGTCCTTCATCAGGATTGGCGTGCCTTTGGAGGCCGACTGATAGGCGATACCGCCACCCATGATGCCGGCGCCCAGTACGGCAGCCTGCTTCACGTCTTTGGCGATTTCGTCGTAGGCCTTAGCCTTTTTCTTCAGTTCCTGATCGTTCAGGAACAGGCCGATCAGGCTCTGCGCAGCAGAGGTCTTGGCCAGTTTGACGAAGCCTGCAGCTTCCACTTCCAGTGCCTTGTCGCGACCGAAGTTCGCGGCTTTCTGGATGGTCTTGATCGCTTCAACCGGCGCCGGGTAATTCGGGCCGGCCTGGCCAGCCACGAAACCTTTGGCGGTTTCGAAAGCCATCATTTGTTCAATGGCGTTCAACTTCAGTTTTTCAAGTTTCGGCTGACGCTTGGCCTTGTAATCGAACTCGCCGGAGATGGCGCGCTTGATCAGCTCAAGGGCAGCTTCCTGCAGCTTCTCTGGAGCAACCACGGCGTCGACGGCGCTGACTTTCAGGGCGTCTTCAGGACGGTTTTCCTTGCCGGCGGCAATCCACTCGATGGCATTGTCGACACCGATCAGACGCGGCAGACGTACGGTACCGCCGAAGCCCGGGTAGATGCCCAGTTTGACTTCCGGCAGACCAATCTTGGCCTTGGTGGACATGACGCGATAGTCAGCCGCCAGGCACATTTCCAGACCGCCACCGAGGGCGATGCCGTTGATGGCCACGACGGTTGGCACGTTGAGGTCTTCGAAATCGCTGAAGATCTTGTTGGCTTCGAGATTGCCAGCAACCAGCTCGGCATCCGGCAGCTTGAAGTTGTCGACAAATTCGGTGATGTCGGCGCCGACGATGAATACGTCCTTGCCGCTGCTGACGATCACGCCCTTGATCGAAGCATCTGCCTTGATGGTGTCTACGGCCTGACGCAGTTCGTTCAGGGTTAGACGGTTGAACTTGTTGACGGACTCACCCTTGAGGTCGAATTTCAATTCGACGATGCCACTTTCAAGAGCTTTAACCGTGATGGCTTTACCTTCGTAAATCATCAACTGATCTCCACGATATGGAAGCTGAACAGTACACGTCGGACGCAGGCTTATGGCTCAGAAGGACGCTTTGCTCGTCGATACTGACACCGTCCGCCTGGCACACCCGCCAACGCGATAGTCGGGATTCTGTAGGAGCAGTCTGTAAGACAAACGCTCAATTCATACGCCCGTTTGATTCGGGTACGTCACCTTCACGGAATTTCTGACAATTGTCAATCGCCCTAAATTCGGGCTGAAATGCGACTTTGCAGTCATTTCTGCACCATGATGAGCAGCAACACCCGCCCCGATGTTCAGCCATTCATAGAATCAATAGTTAGAAAAGTCGCCCTAATTTCCGCCGAGCCCTGTTCAGAAGGCTACGCTGGGGGGACTGCGAAGAAATTTGCCGGGGCGATAGAAGCGCCTGCCGCAAAAAAAGATTACCGGCCTGCCTGGCCAATCCGCCCGACGAATCATGTCGGGCTTTTTATCGCGCGTCTGCCGGACGTTTCACACCGTTGCAGTGAGAAAAGTCCGCGCATCACGCCAGTGCTTTCAGAGTCGCGTCGATATCCTGCAGAACCGTCGCCTCGCCCTTCTCGCCCCAGTACAAGGCGATCATCTGCTTGTCCGCTTCGATCTTGAAAACATTCCCCGGCAATTTTTCGAAATAATCGAGCAGGGTCCGGTCATCGCAGACTTCTTGCCATTGATTGACCCACACGCCCGGGGTTTTCTGCCAATAGGTCCAGCACGCCGGTTGACTGCCACGTCGGGGTCGGTGGTACTGGGCGCAGGGATTCGGCGGCTCCGGCAGCAGCCAGTGCGGCCACTCCTGCGGCGCCAGCTGCATGGCCAGGCCGATGCGTCGAGCCTCCATGCGCAGGGCCATGCGCCCGCTCTGCGTTCGCGATGGGCGCAACCATGCCAGTGGACTTAAAACTACCAGCAGGATTGACACCACCAGCCAGACCGTCATATCTGTACTCCCGATTTTTGATGAGCCCATTGTGTCACTTGCGAACCAATGCGCTTGAAACCAGCCATACTTACCAATATCGAACCCTCAGGAGGAGCACCTCATGCCCTACCACCACATACTGGTCGCCGTAGATCTGACCGAAGAGTGCGACCCTGTGATCCACCGCGCCCGCGAGCTGTCGGTGAGCAACGCTGCCAAGTTGTCGCTGGTGCATATCGTTGAACCAATGGCCATGGCCTTCGGTGGCGACGTGCCGATGGACCTGTCACAACTGCAACAACAGCAGTTCGATCAGGCCAAGGAGCGTCTTGAAAAACTAAAATCGAAATACCCCGAGCTCGAAGGCGCCAATTGCCATCTGACCTACGGCCAGCCCCGCCAGGAAATCCATCATTTTGCCAAGGAACAAGCGTGCGATCTGATCGTGGTCGGCAGTCACGGCCGTCATGGCCTGGCACTGCTGCTCGGCTCGACCGCGAATGATGTGCTGCACGGTGCGCCATGCGATGTACTGGCGGTGCACCTGGTCAAACGCTGATCTGTCTTGCTCTTTGTGGGAGCGAGCCTGCTCGCGAATACGTCGGCACATTCAATATGAGTGGTGCCTGACACACCG
>NZ_WBRZ01000249.1:0-7947 GCF_008923895.1 Pseudomonas sp. GXM4 | reverse complement strand
AAAACCAGACACTGCGGACCGCCTGAAACACCGAGGTGCCAGATTCAGGGCCGCTTCGCAGCCCAACGGGGATAAATCCCCTCGCCACAAATGTGGTTCTCAAAAGAAAACCATCAGACAACCCACAAATTTGCCGCAGCTCGAGTCCGGTGCTAGGTTTAGCCCACCGCCCGTGTAGCTCAGCCGGTAGAGCAGCGCACTCGTAACGCGAAGGTCGCAGGTTCGATTCCTGTCTCGGGCACCAACTCCTCAGCGTGCCACGTCGATACATGTTCCGCAGGTCAGCTTTTTGTGCAAGAGATGTAAAGAGCCGTGTAATTCGTCATGCAAACGTCCTATATTCGGTGCCTGCATGAGCATCGCTTAGCAGTTTTCAGATGATCCCGAATGGTTCCGAAGGCCGGCCAGTCCGCGTCAGAGAGATCCTTGATGATCCAGATCCATCCTCCATTCCTAAGATCAGCGAGAACCCCATGACTGAATTGACCCAAGAGCAACGCCACGAACAAGCGCTGGAAAAATACCTTCTGGATGTGCCGGAACTGAAGGATGAGATCAAGGACCTGAGTCCCGATGATCAGAAAGACCAGATCCAGTGGTCCTTCGAAGACGAAGCCGAAGCGCAGGGCTTGCAGCCGTGGGAGCTGACCCTCAAGTACACGAGCACGCCGGAGGAGTTCGAGGCGCAGCGCCTCGTGCTGCACAAGGAAGCGGCGGAAGTATTGGGTGTCGAGTGGGAAGAGTACTGCGAGATGAATAATCTCGTCGTATAAGAGCAGCTGCGAGCTTCTAGCTACAAGCTGCAAGTCAAAGCAGAGTCGCTTGGCTTGTAGCTTGTAGCTTGCCGCTGCGTTTAGAGGCTTAGTCGCATCGACAGGTCCACCGCTTTGACATCCTTGGTCATCGCACCAATCGAAATGTAATCGACGCCCGTTTCGGCGATCGGCAGCAGCGTGCTTTCGTTGATGCCGCCGCTGGCTTCCAGTTTCGCTTTGCCGGCGGTCAGGCGAACCGCTTCGCGCATGTCGTCCAGGCTCAGTTCGTCGAGCATGATGATGTCGGCGCCGGCTTCCAGCGCCTGCTTCAGCTCTTCAAGACTTTCCACTTCGATCTCCACCGGTTTGCCCGGGGCGATCTTGTGTGCGGCGGCCACGGCTTCGGCGATGCCACCACTGGCGGCGATGTGGTTTTCCTTGATCAGGAAGGCGTCGTAGAGACCGATGCGATGGTTGTGGCAGCCGCCGCAGGTTACGGCGTATTTCTGTGCCAGACGCAGGCCGGGCAGGGTTTTGCGGGTGTCGAGCAACTTGACCTGCGTCTCGCCGACGAAGTCTGCCAGGTACTGCGCGCGCGTCGCCACGCCGGACAGCAACTGCAGGAAGTTCAGCGCGCTGCGTTCACCGGTCAGCAATGAGCGCGCCGGGCCTTCCAGATGAAACAGCGGCTGATTGGCTTTGACCCGCTGGCCGTCGACCACTTGCCAATGCACCGCAACGCGCGGATCGAGCTGGCGAAACACCGCATCGACCCATGCGGTGCCACAGATGACGGCGTCGTCACGGGTGATGATGGTGGCTTTGGCCAGGCGTTCGGCCGGGATCAGTTGCGCGGTGATGTCGCCGCTGCCGACGTCTTCGAGCAACGCACGGCGCACGTTGTTTTCGATTTCGGCGGTCAGATCGGCGAGACGTAGATTCGGCATAACGGACTCCACAAACAAAGTGGTTCGATTATAGGGGCAGGGCGCGAGCCAACCCAAGGCGAGAACGTGCGTGCCTGGCGCATCTGGTCGATTTTCCTGCGCTGAGTGCGAGGTGTATGGCGTATAGGGGAAACCCTGAGGCCTATAGCATCGCCGGCCTCTTTTGCCAGATAATCCGCCTTGTATTTGACGTCATGGCTTTGACGAACGACTCCGCTGGGGCAGTGTCGAAAGCGACGAACCGAATCACCGTTCCAGGAGGCTTGGATGCGCAACGACGGGAAAGTGGTGCCTTTGCACCGGGCGACTGCCGATCTGGCGGACCACTCGCCGCTTGCCCGCTTGCCGGTGATTCTGCTGCAGGTTCGCGACAAGGCTGCGCAGCAGCTGCGCCACGATTTGCAGGAGCTGTTCGATAACGCTGACGACACGCTGTTCGAAATGGCCGACCGGGCGCGCAACGACGTCGATCAGAACATCTTTTTCGAAGCCATGCGCGACCTGCGCCTCAAGCGCAAGAACATCGAGCGCGGCTTTCTTGAACTGTTCTTTGAGGCTTTCGCCGGCCTTACCCAATACGACCCCGCCGCCAACACCCTGCCACGCACGCCGGTGGTCGAAGAGTCGGCGCCGCGCACCGATGCCATGGAGCGTACCGTCGCCGTGCAGACCATGGTCAGTCGCGTGCTCAAGCGCGACGGCTTCGCTCTCGATCAACTGACCGCACGCTTCAGCTCGATGCTCGGCAAGCGTCTGGACGATCAGCACAACCCGCTGAGTCCGGCGATGCTCTGCGAATATTTCCTGCAGGCCGGGCGTAATCTCGGCGTCGAGATCAAGGTCAAGCTGATCCTGCTCAAGCTGTTCGAACGCTATGTGCTGGCTGACACCGAGCAGCTGTATGGCGAGGCCAATCAGCTGTTGCTCGCCACCGGCGTGTTGCCACATCTGAAGCCCGCCGTGGCTCGTCGCATGGTCGAGCCTGCGGACAGCGACACATTGATTGAAGATCTCGACGAGCCGCCAGCGGACGAAGGCATCGAGGAAGTGTTCGCCGCGATGCAGCAATTGCTCGCCCAGGTGCGCGGCCGCGTCACACCGACCCTGGAGCCCGGCGCCCCGGCGCATCCGATCAACACCCGCGACCTGCTGCGGTTGTTGTCGCACTTGCAGCAATACGTACCGGC
Source organism: Pseudomonas sp. GXM4 (assembly GCF_008923895.1). Lineage (NCBI taxonomy): Bacteria > Pseudomonadati > Pseudomonadota > Gammaproteobacteria > Pseudomonadales > Pseudomonadaceae > Pseudomonas > Pseudomonas sp. GXM4. The sequence continues at coordinate 5,058 of NZ_WBRZ01000249.1, read as the reverse complement.
GCTGGAGGCCCAGGAGGATTTCGATCTGCGTCATCAGCTCGAACAGTTGCTGACCCGGGTCAGCGTCCGAAGTGGCCGCTCCCGCGTTGTCGCGACTGCCGACGAAGATGTGATCAACCTGATCGCCATGGTTTTCGACTGCATCCTCGACGATCGCAATGTGCCCGATGCGCTCAAGGCGCTGATCGGTCGATTGCAGATTCCGATGCTCAAGGTTGCGGTGCTGGACAAGAGTTTCTTCAGCCGCAGCACGCACCCGGCGCGGCGCCTGCTCAACGAAATCGCCGAGGCCGCAATGGGCTGGAGCGATTGCGACGGCGCTGAGCGCGACAACCTCTACGTGCGCATCGAGCAAGTGGTGCAGCGTTTGCTGAGCGAGTTTGTCGACGACCCGGCGATCTTCTCCGAACTGCTCGCCGACTTCCTCGCCTTCACTCAGGAAGAACGTCGTCGCACTGAACTGCTGGAACAACGCTTGCGGGATGCCGAGGAAGGCCGGGCGAAGGCCGAGCTGGCTCAGCGGCGTGTCGCGCAGGCGTTGCAACAGACGCTCCTGGGCAAAGTGCTGCCGGCGACGGTGGTGAGTTTCGTCCAGCAGGCCTGGAGCAAAGTGCTGTTGCTGACCTGCCTCAAGCACGGCGATCAGTCCGCCGAATGGCACGCCGACGTGCAGACCATGGAACAGTTGGTCTGGAGCGTGCAGCGCCATGACGACGGCGAATCCAGCCTGCGCCTGCTGGCACTGGTCCCGGGTTTGCTCAAGTCACTGCGCGATGGCCTGAGCAGCACCGCGTTCGACCCGTTTGCCACCAGCGAATTTTTCAGTGAGCTGGAGGCTCTGCACGTACGCGTGCTGGAACGTTCCGACGACGCCGATCACAGCGTTACGCCGCTGATCGAAGTCACGCCCGAGGTCTTGCAGCACAGTGCCGACCAGGCAGCAGCCACCCCGGCGCCGCGCCTGGCGCAAGACGCTGCCGGTCTGTCTCAGGTCGAGCAGTTGCGTGTGGGCCACTGGGTGGTGTTCGACGCAGACGACGAACAGAGCTTGCGTTGCAAACTCGCCGCGATCATCGAAGAGACCGGCAAATACGTCTTCGTCGACCGCACCGGGACGAAAGTGCTGGAGCACAGCCGCACCGACCTCGCCTTGGCTTTCAGCCGAGGCGCCGCGCGTGCGCTGGATGACACCTTGCTGTTCGACCGCGCACTGGAATCGGTGCTGGGCGACCTGCGGCGACTCAATCGCGGCAAGTGATCGCGCGGTGAGGGCGGATCGCGGCATACTGGGCGCCCACATGGTCGGCGTTGAAGGAATCGGTATGCAGTTGGATCCCGCGAGCGGGTGGTGTCATGGCGTGCAGATCTGCCCGTCGCCCAACTTCAATGAGCGCCCGGCGGGCGAAGTGTCCCTGTTGGTCATCCACAACATCAGCCTGCCGCCGGCGCAATTCGCCACGGGCAAGGTGCAGGAGTTTTTCCAGAATCGTCTGGATGTCACCGAACACCCCTACTTTGCAGGCATCGCTGACCTGCGCGTATCGGCGCATTTTCTGATCGAACGTGACGGCAAAGTCACCCAGTTTGTCTCCTGTCTTGCGCGGGCGTGGCACGCAGGCGTTTCAGTGTTCGAGGGTCGTGAAACCTGTAACGATTTTTCCGTCGGCATCGAGCTGGAAGGCACCGATGATCTGCCGTTTACCGATGAACAGTATCGAGCGTTGACTGCGCTGACCCGGCAGTTGCAGAAGCGCTTTCCGGCGATCACCGATCAGCGTATCTGTGGCCACAGCGATATCGCGCCGGGGCGCAAGACCGATCCAGGACCGGCATTCGACTGGGCACGCTACCGCGCAGCCCTGGCAAAAGAGGAAGGACAATGAGTTTTCTGGTGTTACTGCTGGCGGTGTGGATCGAGAAGTTTTCGGCCCTGCGCCATCGGCTTCAACGCGACGGCGGATGGATCCGCGAACTGCACAAACTCGAAAACAGCAAACGGCTGGCCAGGCAACCGTGGCTGGTGCTGACGATTCTGGTGCTGTGCCCGGTGGCGTTGCTGGCGCTGTTGCTGCTGGTGCTGGAACCGGTGGCGTACGGTTTGCTGGCGCTGCCGGTGCATTTGCTGGTGGTGATTTACAGCCTCGGGCGTGGCGACCTGCTCGGCGGACTCGGACCGTTCCGCGATGCCTGGCGCCGTGAGGATCTGCAAGCGGCGGCCCACGTGGCCAAGCGCGACCTGGACATCTGCGCCGACAGTGGCGAGCAATTGCTTGAGCAAGTGCAGGGGCATCTGCTGTGGCAGGCGTATCAGAGTTTCTTCGCGGTGATCTTCTGGTACTTCCTCCTCGGGCCGGTGGCGGCATTGGCTTATCGCTTGTTGGCGCTGGCCGAAGAGCACGGCTGCAATCCGGCGCTGGTCGAGCGTGCTGCGCAGTTGCGTCATGCCTTCGATTGGGTGCCGGTGCGTTTGCTGGCGGCGAGTCTGGCATTGGTCGGCAACTTCGTCGCGGTCAGCCGGGTGATGCTGCATGAGCTGCTGAACTGGAACATCAGCGCTGCGCAGTTGATCAACAAGGTCGGCCTGGCAGCCGGGGAAGTTCCACCGCCAGTGGTCGGCCCGGACGGCATCAACACCCTCGATTGCCTGTGGGAATTGCTGCTGCGCGCGGCGGTGCTGTGGTATGCCGGGTTTGCCTTGTGGACGGTTCTGGTTCACTGATTACAGCAAGATCAAAAGATCGCAGCCTTCGGCAGCTCCTACCTTGGAACGCATTTCCCTGTAGGAACTGCCGAAGGCTGCGATCTTTTTGCTTTTGATTTGGCGATCACTGCATTGCCATTAACCTTAAGTTACAAAACCTCCCGCCGATTTACGCTATACAGAGATAGCGCCCGATAGTGGCTATCTGCTTTCGTCCCGCGCCTGCCAATAAAAACAAGAAAAACCAAGGGAGACTTCCAGTGAAGAGCTTGCTCTATCCCGCCGTCTCGCTGATGAACCGTCTGAGCTTCGGCATGAAGTTCAGCCTGATCAGCGTGCTGTTCCTGGTGCCGATGCTGGTGACCAATTTCTATCTGGTGCGCGACTCCTATCGCGAATTTCAGGGCACCCGCGTCGAACTGCAAAGCCTCGACCTGCTGGGCAGCAGCCTGAGCCTGCGTCGGGATGTGGAAACCCTGAACAATCTGGTGCAGATCGACGTCACCCTCGGCCAGTCCGGCAAGGCCGGCAATGTCGAAGCGCAGATCCAGACGCTGGAGCAGGCTGTGCTCGCGCGCCTCGAAGGGCTGACGGCGATGACCGAAGATCCCGAGCAGATCAAGCAATTCGAGGCCAAGCGCGATGAAATGATCGCCGCGTTCAAGGCCCAGCAGGCGGAGAGCTCGCTGCAAAGCAAAAGCGCGTTGATCGGCAAGTTGCTGGCCAGTGCGCAGATTTTCAGCCAGATCATCACCAGTCAGGCCGGGTTGAGCCGCGACAACCAGAGCGACATTCGTCAGCTCAGCGAACTGGTGACGCTGATTACCCCCAGCGTGACGCAAACCCTCGGCGAAGGCCGGGCGATGGGTTCGTATTCGTTGGGCCAGGGCTTTCTCAACAGTTCCTCGAGCACGCGCTTCGACGAGTTGCTGGTGCAGATCGAAAAACTCCAGGCCGAGTACGCCCTGAAACTGCAAGACGCCCTCGGTTCCAGCAGTGCTGCGCGCGAATCCCTCAGTGCCCAGGCCGACACCAGCAAGGCTTCGCTCAAGCAGGCCAGCGAGCTGTTCGAAGAACAAGTGGTGATGGCCGACACCCTCGATGCGCCGTGGCAGGCATTTTACGATCAGGTCACCGGGCTGATGGAACACACCTACCAGCTCAATCAGGCCACGCTGAAATTTCTCGACAGCCAGTTGCAGCAGCGTCTGGCGCAGAACCGCACGCACATGATTCTGCAAGCCTCTGCGTTGTCGGTGGTGTTCGTGCTGATTTTCTATCTTTATGGCGGTTTCTACGCCTCGACACGGACCACCCTGAAAAGCCTGGGCGCGATGATGGACAAGGTCGCCGCCGGTGACATGACCGTCAACTTCAAGGCCAGCAGCCGCGATGAGCTGGGCGAGTTGGGCGAGGTGTTCAACGGTACGGTGAAGAAGATTCACGACTTGATCGAACGCGTGGGCCACACCGTTGGCGAAGTCGAGCGACAGGCCGGGCAGGTGGAGAGCGTGTCGGCGCAGAGCAATCAGGCTGTGGCCGGGCAGCGCTCGCAGATCGAACAAGTGGCGACGGCGATGAACCAGATGTCGGCGACTTCAATGGAAGTCGCGCGCAGTGCTGCTGCGGCGGTGAGCAGCGCCCACAGCGTCAACGACGAAACCCTCAGCGGGCGCGGCCTGGTGGAATCGCAACAGGGCAGCATTGCCGCGCTCGCCAGCGAAATCGACCAGTCGGTGCTGGTGATCAATCAACTGGCCAGCGACAGCCAGTCGATCAGCCGTGTGCTTGAGGTGATCAAGAGCATCGCCGAACAGACCAACCTGCTGGCGCTCAACGCCGCTATCGAAGCCGCGCGGGCCGGCGAGCAGGGGCGCGGTTTTGCCGTGGTCGCCGACGAAGTACGCACCTTGGCCAAGCGCACCCAGCAATCGACCGAAGAAATCGAACAGATGATCGCCAAACTGCATGGTGGCGTCGGCGCGGCGGTGAAGGCCATGGGCGTCAGTCATCAGATGGCCAATGGCACGGTGGGCCAGTCGGAGAAGGTCCAGCAGGCGCTGGAGAACATTCTTGGCGCGGTGGGCATGATCGTCGATCAGAACCAGCAGATCGCCGCTGCCGTGGAACAGCAGACCGCCGTGGCCCATGACATCGACCAGAACATCGTCGAGATCAATCGCGCTGGCGAACGCACAGCACAAGGTGCACACCAGACCGAAGATGCCAGCCGTGCGCTGTCGGCGCAGGTGGTTGAGCTCAAACAACTGATCAGCGCGTTTCGTGTCTGAGCCTGACACCGTCCCCCCGTAGGAGCTGACGAGTGCAACGAGGCTGCGATCTTTTGACTTTGCCTC
>NZ_WBRZ01000248.1:0-7967 GCF_008923895.1 Pseudomonas sp. GXM4 | reverse complement strand
GTCAATGAGAGTGGCGCGGAACCTCGGCACCACGGCAGCCAACCAGGAAGTCAAAGTCGCAACCCTGATCCGCCTGCAGCACGTGGTCGATGTACAGCTGACGATAACCGCCCACCAGCAACTGTTGCGGTGCTTGCAGATCGGCCATTCGCGCGGCCAGTTCAGCATCCGGAATGTCCAGATGCAAACGGCCGCTGGCGCAATCGAGCTCGATCCAGTCGCCTTCCTTTACTGCCGCCAAAGGCCCGCCGGCTGCGGCTTCCGGGGCGACGTGCAAAACCACCGTGCCGTACGCGGTGCCGCTCATGCGTGCATCGGAAATACGCACCATGTCGGTCACGCCTTCTGCCAACAGCTTGGCCGGCAGGCCCATGTTGCCGACTTCGGCCATGCCTGGATAACCCTTCGGCCCGCAGTTTTTCATCACCAGAATCGAATCCTTATCGACGTCCAGCTCCGGATCGTTGATCCGCGCCTTGTACATGTCGAAGTTCTCGAACACCACCGCGCGACCGCGATGCTGCATCAGTTCAGCGCTAGCGGCGGACGGCTTGAGCACCGCGCCCAACGGCGCCAGATTGCCGCGCAACACGCAGATGCCGCCGTCGGCGCGAATCGGATTGTCGAGGGTGCGGATCACTTGGTCTTCGCCGTAGATCGGCGCGTCCTTGGTGTTCTCGCCGATGGACTTGCCGTTGACGGTCAGTGCGTTCGGGTTGGGGATCAGATTGGCTTCACCCAAGCGGCGCAGCACCGCTGGCAAACCACCGGCGTAGTAGAACTCTTCCATCAGGAAACGCCCGGACGGTTGCAGGTCGACGATGGTCGGCATGCCGCGACCGATGCGGGTCCAGTCGTCCAGATCGAGCTCGACGCCGATGCGCCCGGCGATGGCTTTCAAGTGGATCACGGCGTTGGTCGAACCGCCGATGGCAGCGTTGACGCGAATAGCGTTCTCGAAGGCTTCCTTGGTGAGGATCTTCGACAGTTTCAGGTCTTCGCGCACCATCTCCACCGCACGCATGCCGGACATGTGCGCCAGCACATAACGGCGTGCGTCCACAGCCGGAATCGCCGCGTTGTGCGGCAGCGAAGTGCCCAGCGCTTCAGCCATGCAGGCCATGGTCGACGCGGTGCCCATGGTGTTGCAGGTGCCCGCCGAACGGGACATGCCGCCCTCGGCTGCGAGGAAGTCATCGATGGTGATGGTGCCGGCCTTGACCTGTTCGCTGAGCTGCCAGACCACGGTCCCAGAGCCGATATCCTTGCCTTTGTGCTTGCCGTTGAGCATCGGCCCGCCGGTGACGACGATGGCCGGCACGTCGCAACTGGCCGCACCCATCAGCAGTGCTGGAGTGGTTTTGTCGCAACCGGTGAGCAGCACGACGCCGTCGATCGGGTTGCCGCGAATCGCTTCTTCAACGTCCATGCTCGCCAGGTTGCGGGTGAGCATGGCGGTCGGGCGCAGGTTCGATTCGCCATTGGAGAACACCGGGAATTCCACCGGAAAACCACCGGCCTCGATCACCCCGCGTTTGACGTGCTCCGCGATCTGGCGGAAGTGCGCGTTGCACGGGGTCAGTTCCGACCAGGTGTTGCAAATGCCGATGATCGGCTTGCCGTGGAACTGATGGTCGGCGATGCCCTGATTCTTCATCCAGCTGCGGTACATGAAGCCGTTTTTGTCGGCCGTGCCAAACCATTGGGCGGAGCGCAGGGTGGGTTTCTTATCAGACATGATCGATTCTCTTATTGTAAGACTATTGTTTGCGAGCTGACGCTTAATCTAAGCTCAAAATCCGCGCTTTGGAAGTGTTGTTGGGTAATTAGTATTACTATATAGTCGTTTTCGACGGAGGGATGGCCCTGGCTGTTTTGGCGAGAGGCGTCCCCCGAGGTTCTATAAAAACAACAATCGGAGACCGATCTCATGAGCCAGGAATTGCGGCTTGTCCGGCGCATCACACTGAAGCTGATTCCCTTCCTGATCCTGCTGTACCTGATCGCCTATGTGGATCGCTCCGCCGTCGGCTTCGCCAAGCTGCACATGGGCGCCGACATCGGCATCGGCGACGCCGCCTATGGCCTGGGCGCCGGGCTGTTCTTCATCGGCTATTTTCTTCTCGAGATTCCCAGCAACCTGATGCTCGAACGCTTCGGCGCACGACGCTGGTTCGCGCGGATCATGATCACCTGGGGCGCGATCACCATCGGCATGGCCTTCGTGCAAGGGCCGCACAGCTTCTATGTGATGCGCTTTCTGCTCGGCGCGGCCGAGGCGGGCTTCTTCCCCGGCGTGCTGTACTACATCACCCAATGGTTCCCGGTGCGCCATCGCGGCAAAATCCTCGGCCTGTTCATCCTCTCGCAACCCATCGCGATGATGATCACCGGTCCCGTGTCCGGCGGTTTGCTGGGCATGGATGGCATCCTCGGCCTGCACGGCTGGCAGTGGCTGTTCATCGTCATCGGCACCCCGGCGATCCTGCTGACCTGGCCGGTGCTGCGCTGGCTGCCGGACGGCCCGCAGCAAGTGAAGTGGATGGATCAGGCGGAAAAAGACTGGCTGACCGGCGAGCTGAAAAAGGACTTGCAGGAGTACGGCCAGACCCGTCACGGCAACCCTCTGCATGCGTTGAAAGACAAACGCGTGTTGTTGCTGGCGCTGTTCTATCTGCCGGTGACCCTGAGCATTTATGGTCTGGGCCTGTGGCTGCCGACGTTGATCAAACAGTTCGGCGGCAGCGATCTGGTCACCGGGTTCGTTTCTTCGGTGCCATACATTTTCGGGATCATCGGCCTGCTGATCATTCCGCGCAGCTCCGACCGCTTGAATGATCGCTACGGCCACTTGGCGGTGCTCTATGTACTCGGTGCGCTGGGCCTGTTCCTCAGTGCCTGGCTGTCGCTGCCGGTGGCGCAACTGGCGGCGCTGTGTCTGGTGGCGTTTGCGTTGTTCTCGTGCACGGCGGTGTTCTGGACCTTGCCAGGGCGCTTCTTTGCCGGCGCCAGTGCCGCGGCGGGGATTGCCTTGATCAACTCGGTGGGCAACCTCGGCGGTTACATCGGGCCGTTCGTGATCGGCGCGTTGAAGGAATACACCGGCAATCTGGCTTCGGGGTTGTACTTCCTCTCGGGCGTGATGGTGTTCGGGCTGATTCTGACCGGCATTGTTTATCGCGTGCTGGAGCGCAAGCACGTGCTGCCCGTCGACCAGTTCGCCGCCAGCGCCCGTGGCGCGACCCGAACCTGACACCTATGGATCAATTACCACCCCTGTGGGAGCTGGCTTGCCAGCGATGATGGCGGCACATCCAACATTGACGTGTCAGACAGGTGGCTATCGCTGGCAAGCCAGCTCCCACAGGGTTTTGCGGTGTTTCGGAATTTTGGATAAAGGAGAGGACATATGCATCTGGTTCAATTCGAATTACCCAACGGCGAGCGCCGTGTCGGCGTGGTCGACAACGGTCAGGTCCGCGAAGTCGAGGACGCCCGCAGTGTCCGTGATCTGGCCCTGGCGGCAATCAAGGCCGGCGGCTCCCTTGAGCAGCAAGTACAAAGCCTCGGCCTCGGCGCGAGCCACGACTACGCGCAATTGCTCAAAGACCTGCGCATTCTGCCGCCACTCGATCACCCGGATCCGGCGCACATGCTGGTCAGCGGTACCGGCCTTACTCATCTGGGCAGCGCTTCGGCGCGGGACAAGATGCACCAGCAGGCCGGCGATGAAGCGGCGATGACCGACACCATGCGCATTTTCAAGTGGGGCGTGGAGGGTGGCAAACCGGCGGCGGGGCAGGCCGGTGTGCAACCAGAGTGGTTCTACAAGGGCGACGGCAGCATTGTCGTGCGTCCGGGGCAGCCGTTCCCGCTGCCGCCGTTCGCCGAGGACGCCGGCGAAGAGCCGGAGATGGCCGGCCTATATGTCATCGGTAACGATGGCAAGCCGTATCGCCTCGGTTTCGCCGTCGGAAACGAGTTCTCCGATCACGTCATGGAACGCAAGAATTACCTGTACCTGGCGCACTCGAAATTGCGCAGTTGCAGTTATGGCCCGGAACTTCGTACCGGTGAATTGCCTCAACACCTTGCCGGCACCAGCCGAATCCTGCGTGACGGCGAAGTGCTCTGGCAGAACGAGTTCCTCAGCGGCGAGGCCAACATGTGCCACAGCCTGGCGAACCTCGAGTACCACCACTTCAAATACAGTCAGTTCCTGCGTCCGGGCGACGTGCACATTCATTTTTTCGGCACAGCGACCCTGTCGTTTGCCGACGGCATCCGCACCCAGCCGGGCGACACGTTCGAGATCAGCCAGGCCGACTTCGGCGCACCGCTGGTCAATGGTATCGCACCGGTCAAAGCGGCTTTTGAACCGGACAGCATCGGCACCCTTTAAGGAGATCCCATGACTCAGATTCTCGGTCACAACTACATCGGCGGTCAGCGCAGCGCCGCCGGCAGCGTCAAACTGCACTCGGTCGACGCCAGCACTGGCGAAGCCCTGCCGCATGATTTCATTCAGGCCACGGCCGAAGAAGTCGACGCCGCTGCCAAGGCCGCCGCTGCGGCTTACCCGACCTATCGCAGCCTTAGCGCCGAACGTCGCGCGCAGTTCCTCGATGCGGTCGCCGATGAGCTGGATGCGCTTGGCGACGATTTCGTCGCCGTGGTCTGCCGCGAAACCGCGCTGCCGGCTGGTCGTATTCAGGGCGAGCGTGGTCGCACCAGCGGGCAGATGCGTCTGTTCGCCAAAGTTCTGCGTCGCGGTGATTTCTACGGCGCACGGATCGATCTGGCACTGCCGGATCGTCAGCCGCTGCCACGTCCGGATCTGCGCCAATACCGCATCGGTCTCGGCCCGGTCGCCGTGTTTGGTGCGAGCAACTTCCCGCTGGCGTTCTCAACTGCCGGTGGCGATACCGCAGCAGCGCTGGCCGCCGGTTGCCCGGTGGTGTTCAAGGCGCACAGCGGCCACATGGCCACCGCTGAACTGGTCGCCGACGCGATCATTCGCGCGGCTGAAAAAACCAGCATGCCCGCCGGCGTGTTCAACATGATCTACGGTGGCGGCGTCGGCGAATGGCTGGTCAAGCATCCGGCGATTCAGGCCGTTGGTTTCACCGGTTCGCTGAAGGGCGGTCGCGCCTTGTGCGACATGGCTGCCGCACGTCCGCAACCGATCCCGGTGTTCGCCGAGATGTCGAGCATCAACCCGGTCATCGTGCTGCCGCAGGCACTGACCACGCGTTCGGAAACCGTTGCGCGTGACCTCACCGCTTCGGTGGTTCAGGGTTGCGGTCAGTTCTGTACCAACCCGGGTCTGGTCATCGGTATTCGCTCGCCGCAGTTCAGCGCGTTTGTACAGCAAGTCGCCGCTGCAATCGGTGATCAACCGGCGCAAACCATGCTCAACGCCGGTACCCTCGGCAGCTATGGCAAAGGCCTGGAAAAGCTTCTGGCGCACAGCGGCATCGAGCATCTGGCCGGCAATCAGCAGCAGGGCAATCAGGCGCAGCCGCAGTTGTTCAAGGCCGATGTCAGCCTGTTGATCAACGGCGATGAAGTGCTGCAGGAAGAAGTGTTCGGCCCGACCACAGTAATCGTCGAAGTAGCCGATCAGGCACAACTGAGCGCGGCGCTGCACGGCCTGCACGGTCAATTGACCGCGACGATCATCGGTGAGCCGTCTGACTTCGAGCAATTCGCCGAGCTGACGCCGCTGCTGGAACAGAAAGTCGGGCGTATCCTGCTCAACGGTTATCCGACCGGTGTCGAAGTGTGCGATTCGATGGTGCATGGCGGGCCGTACCCGGCGACGTCCGATGCGCGCGGCACGTCAGTGGGCACGCTGGCGATCGATCGCTTCCTGCGCCCGGTGTGCTTCCAGAACTACCCGGACAGCTTGCTGCCCGAACCGCTGAAGAACGCCAACCCGCTGCGGATCCAGCGCCTGGTGGATGGCAAGCCATCGCGTGAGGCGATCTAGCCAGCACCGCGATTTTTTGTGTTGATCGTTCCCACGCAGAGCGTGGGAACGATCAGTTCGCACACCGCCTTCGCGAGCAGGCTCGCTCCCACAGAGGTTCCAGCAGGGGCCTCTGGATCACATTGGGCTATCATTGGCCCTTTCCCCCTAGAAAGACTGTTTGCCATGACTGCCCAAACCCTTCTCAACGCCCTCGAACACTGCGGTATGGTCGAAATCGATGGCCTGCACGCCTTTGAATTCGCCCTCGACGAGGACGATAACCTGCACATCGAATGCATCGATGGCCGTGAAGCCAAGCACTGGCAATTCACCCCGGCGCACGTCGCGCAAGCGACGTTCGATGAGACGCTGCAGAGCTGGCTGATCGTCGGTTACGCCAGCGACACCAAGACCACGGGCGAGCATCGTCTGGTGTGCGTCGGCGACGTAGTCAGCAGCAGCGACGATGAGGATGACAATAATGAAGATGCGTAATTTCTGGCCTTTGCTGATGGCCGGCAGCGTCGGCGCGATGGGGCTTTCCAGCGCCTCTGCCGACACCCTGCAATTGCTGGTCGGCTCGTACACCGCCGGTTCCAGCCAGGGCATCTACCGCATGCAGTTCGACAGCGCCACCGGCCAGATCGGCGCCAAGCCGCTGCAAGTGGTCAAGACCGAAAACCCGTCGTGGCTGACCCTCTCGAAAGACCAGAAGCGCTTGTTCGTGGTCAACGAAAACGGCCCGGGCCAGACTGACCCGGTCGGCCGCGTCAGCAGCTTCGCCATTGACCCGAAGACCCATGCGCTGAGCCTGATCAATCAAGTGCAGAGCCTCGGTAACGAGCCGACCCATTCCAGCCTCAGCGCTGATGCCAGACACCTGTTCGTCAGCAACTACTCAGTGATGGAAGATCCGGGCGGTACCCTGGCGGTATTGCCTGTCGATGCCGACGGCCAGCTGAAACCGGTAGTGCAAATGAGCGGACACCCGGCCAGTCGGGTCAACCCCGAGCGCCAGGCTTCCAATCACGTGCACTCGACGGTGTCGTCGCCGGACGGGCGCTATGTGTTCTCCAATGATTTGGGCGCAGACAAGGTTTTCATCTATCAGTACGACCCGAAGGCCAACCCGCACTTGCCGCTAACCCCGGCGAAAACCGCCTCGGTAGCCTTGCCGGCCGGCAGTGGCCCGCGTCATCTGCTGTTCAGCGCTGATGGCAAACACGCTTGGCTGACCATGGAGATGAGCGCGCAGGTTGCGGTGTTCGACTACAAGGACGGCGTGCTGACCCAGACGCAACTGGTCGATCTCGCGGCGGGCCAGCCAACCTCGGACAAGGCCGGCGCGGCGCTGCATGCTTCGGCTGACGGCAAGTTTCTCTACGTGAGCAATCGCGGCACGGCCAATCAGCTCGTAGTGTTCAGCATTGATCCTGCGACCGGTCAGCTCAAAGAGCTGCAAAAGCGCTCGGTCGAGGGCGATCACCCGCGCGAGTTTGCCCTCGATCCGAGCGGTAAATTCGTCTTGATCGCCAACCAGAAGAGCAACCAGATTGTCGTCGTCGAGCGCGATGCCAAGACCGGTCTGCTGGGCAAAACCGTGCAAAAACTGCCGATGGACGCGCCAAGCGATCTGAAATTCCTGGTGCGACAATAAGCCACAGGCCCCGCTCTGCGGGGCCTGCATCGTTGTATTAATTGCACTGATATCGGCTAATGCTACAAAAGATTTCAAGCGAGTAACCCTCGAGCGTTACGTTTGTTTCACAGCCCGACCGGGCAAACCAAGCAAACGAACACGAGGGTTACCGCCATGAACTTCAATCTCTTCTCCGTCATCGCCGCTTCCGCCATTTCTGCCACCGTGGTATTGCCAGCCGGTGCCAACGTCGAAATCGCCAGCAAAAAATCCCACACCCAGAGCTACACCCAGAAATACCTGCAACAAAGCGCCAACTTCTACGCCGCGCTGGATCACAAAACCCAAGCCTGA
>NZ_WBRZ01000247.1:0-7986 GCF_008923895.1 Pseudomonas sp. GXM4 | reverse complement strand
CGCTCCCACATCTGGAATGCATTTCCCTGTGGGAGCGAGCCTGCTCGCGAAGAACGATAACGCGGTCTGCGATCTGAAAAATCAGATCTTGAAACTGTCGACCAACTGCTTCAACCGGTTCGCCTGCTGCGACAACGCATCACAATCCTTCAACGTTTCGTTGAGGTTGGCCACGCTCTGCTGGTTCAACAGGTTGATCTGGTTGACGTCGACGTTCAGCGTTTCCACCACCGCCGTCTGCTCTTCAGTCGCCGCTGCAACCGATTGGTTCATGCCGTCGATTTCGCCGATGCGCTGGGTCACGCTGACCAGACGCAGACCGGCCTGATTCGCCACTTCCACGCTCTGCTCGCTGGACGCCTGGCTGGCGTTCATCGTGCTCACCGCTTCGCGCGAACCGACCTGCAGCGAGGTGATCATCTTGTGGATCTCTTCCGCCGATTCCTGGGTGCGATGAGCGAGGTTACGCACCTCATCGGCAACCACGGCAAAACCGCGCCCGGCTTCACCGGCACGCGCGGCCTCGATGGCAGCGTTGAGCGCCAGCAGGTTGGTCTGCTGCGAGATACCTTTGATCACGTCGAGAATGTGGCCAATGTTGTCGGTGCTCGCGTTCAGGGTTTCGATCTGCGTGCACGACAGGCTGATCTTCTGCGACAGCTCGGTCATCGCCTGAATGGTCTGCTCGACCACCTGACGACCATCATCGGCCTGCTCGGAAGCGCCACTGGCGTGCTGCGAAGCATCCGCCGCGTTGCGCGCGATTTCCTGAGTGGCCGCGCCCAGCTGATTGATCGCCGCCGCGACGCTGTTGGTGCGCGCACTTTGCTCGTCGGAACCGACGATCGAAGCGTTGGACGACGCCATCACCCGTTGCGACAGGTCATGTACGTGACGGGTCGCCGACGACACTTCGGAAATCGATGCGTGAATCCGTTCAACGAACTGGTTAAACGCGCTGCCCAGTTCACCGAACTCGTCTTTGCTCTCGACCAGCAGACGCCGGGTCAGATCGCCCTCGCCCTGGGCAATGTCTTTCATCGCGCGGCCCATGGTGGTCAGCGGACGCATCAACACGTTGATCAACAGGCTCAGCAGCAAAGCAATCGCCGCGACCGCGACAAACATGGCGATCAACGCCGAAGTGCGGAATTGGCTGAGTGCGGCGTAGGCCTTATCGCGATCGATCGACAGACCGATGTACCACTGCGCATTCGGCAGATCGCTGACCGGGGTGAACGAGAGAATGCGCTCCTGACCGTTGAGCACGACATTCTGGTTGCCCTTCTCGATGCGCACGCTGGTGTTCGGGTAGATGTCGTTGAGGTTTTTCATCACTTGGTCTTTGTCCGGGCTGACGATCACCTGACCGTCAGCACTGACCAGAAACGCATGGCCGAGGCCGCCGAAGTCCACCGAGTTGATGATCTTCACCAGGGTTTCCAGGCTGAGGTCACCACCCACCACACCGAGCAATTCACCGTCCTTTTTCACCGGCATGGCGATGGTCACCACCAAACCGCCGACTGCCGCCATGTACGGCGGCGTCAGCATGGTTTTGTCGGCGGCTACTGCCTGCTTGTACCAAGGCCGCTGACGCGGATCGTAACCGTCCGGCATCTTCGCATCGGGGCGCTGGGTGAAGACACCGTTGGCCTGGCCGACGTAAGTGAACTGGAAGTTCGAAGTGAAGGCCGGTTGATCGACAAGGCCCGGCAAGTCGGCATTCCTGCCTTGATGGGCAACGTTCTGCGCGAGGTTTTCCAGCACCAGAATCCGTCCGCTCATCCAGTTCTGCACGCTGCTGGCGGTGAGGTCACCGGCCTGCTGCACAGAGGACTGCAAATTCTGCCGAATGGTGTTTCGCTGCAAGTAATCGTTGTAGAGCGTGAACAACGCGAACGCCAGGACGACGACGCCCGAAGCGGCCAGGAGGATTTTATGGCTGAACTTGAGATTCATTTCATGGGACTTCTTATGCCAAAAGTGGGGATGCGTTTCCGGATGCAACATTCCATGTACGGCGCAGGCAGCGTTCTTCTGGCCGCTCTACTTTGGTGCACGCATTTCTCACCAGTCTGTCGGCCAGCGGCGGAGAAATCTTAGGGGCGCGTGAGAAATGGCCGGGGTTTGTGCAGGATTCCCGCCGAACGGCGTGCCAGAGCAGCTGCGAGGGAATTTTTCGCATCGACATGGGGGCAGCAGTTGCAAAATCTGTAACCCTTGATGACAATGCGACTAATTATCATTTGTGACGTTCGGGCTGGCGTGGTCATGTCTTCACCTGAGTTGGTCGTACAGGCGCTTTACGGTAGTCATCACGGCTGGCTCAACGCTTGGCTGCGCGCGCGGCTGGGCAACGCAGCGGATGCGGCGGATCTGGCTCAGGACACTTTCCTGCGTCTGCTGCAACGTACCGAACGCCTCGAACTCAGAGCGCCCCGAGCTTTCCTGCGAACCATCGCGCGCGGTCTGGTGATCGATCATTGGCGCCGCGAGGAAATCGAGCGGGCCTATCTGGAGACCATTGCTCACTTGCCTGAAGGCGAAGTACCTGACGCCGAATCCCGCGCGTTGGTGCTGGAACTGCTGGAAAGCATTGCGCGTATGCTCGAAGGACTGAAGCCGAAAGTGCGTCAGGCATTTCTCCTGGCGCAGTGCGAAGGTTTGACTCACAAACAGATCGCCGAGCAGTTGGGCGTATCGGTACGTTCTGTGGAACGCTATGTCGCCGATGCGCTGTATCACTGCTATGTGTTGCGGTATGAAAGCTGATGCCTGTGGACAACCTCTCACTCGGTCGCCGCGTCGAACCGCGCCAACACGTGGTCAAGCAAGCGATTCACTGGCTGCTGCGGCTGCGCAACAACCACGGCAATTCGCGGCTGACTCGCCAATGCGAGCAGTGGCGCGCCGAGCATCATGAACATGAAATCGCCTGGCAGCGGGTGCAGTCGCTACAAGCCGAATTGAGCTCCAGTCTGCGCGCCGTGCCGGGTGCGCAGGTCGCTTTCAACACCTTGGAAAACAGTGCGCAGGGGCTGGGCCGACGCCAGGCTTTGAAGTTGTTGTCGGGCGCGCTGTTGATGGGCTCCGCCGCGTGGCTGGCCAAGGACAGCGCCGCCTGGCAGCAATGGAGTGCCGACTACGCCACGGCGACCGGCGAACGGCGCGGTTTCCAGTTGCCCGACGGCACGCGCATCGAACTCAACACCGCGAGCGCCGTAGACCTGGATTACACCGCGCAGCAGCGCCTGATCAAACTGACCCGTGGCGAGATCATCGTTACCTGCGGCGGCTCTGACGAGGGCGCGGCGACCGATCGACCGCTGCGCATACAGAATCGCCACGGCAGTTATGCGCCGGTCGATGCGCGTTTCATTTTGCGTCAGGACGATCAGTGCACGCGGCTCAGCGTTACCGGTGGTCGAGTCGTGGTTCACGCCGGTGGGCATTCGCTCGAGGCGCTCGCCGGGCAGAGTTTTCTGGTCGACCAAAGCGGTTTGCGCGCTGCGCCGACGCCGGATATGGATGCAGGCGCCTG
This sequence comes from Pseudomonas sp. GXM4, assembly GCF_008923895.1. NCBI lineage: Bacteria > Pseudomonadati > Pseudomonadota > Gammaproteobacteria > Pseudomonadales > Pseudomonadaceae > Pseudomonas > Pseudomonas sp. GXM4. The sequence goes on along the minus strand of NZ_WBRZ01000247.1, from coordinate 4,442 downwards.
GCTCGACGGTTTGATTGTCACGCGCAATATGCGGCTGGGTGACTTCCTCGCTGAAGTGGGCCGATATCGCCCGGGTTATCTCAATTGTTCGGCGGAGATCGCAGACCTGCGCCTTTCTGGGGTGTTCCGTCTGGAGGACACCGACAGGCTGCTGGCGGTCCTGCCGCAGACGCTGCCGGTGCAATTGCGTTATCGCACCCGCTGGTGGGTGACCCTGGAACGTGCGGTGTGATTATTTTTGACGGGTTTTCGCAGGCAGTCCGGCTTAGTCAGTAAGCACTTCAACTCAGCCCCCGCGACTGCCTACGGAAATCCACAATGACTGTCCGCGCCATTTGTAAGAACCCTCTGAATTTCACTGCAGAATCGACACTACTGCGCCATGCGGTTCACGCGGCACTGCTGACCACCGCGCTGGGCGTCAGCGTATTACCGAGCCTGAGTCTGGCCGCCAACACCGGCACCGAGATCAGCCACCGCTACAACATTGCTGCCGGGCCATTGGGCGAGGCGTTGAATCAGTTCGCCCGGCAGGCCGGCATCACCTTGGCGATGACGCCGCAACAGACCCAAGGTCAGCAATCTCCCGGCGTGCAGGGTGAATATTCGACCGACCAGGCCTTGAGCCATTTGCTCGGCGACTCAGGACTGGAGGCCGTCAGCCATGACGGCAGCAGCTACATTCTGCGCCCACTCGCTGAAAGCGAAGCACTGGCCTTGCCGACCACCGACATCAAAGGCTTCTCCCTCGGCAACGCGCTGGGCAGCATGGCCGGCTACAACGCCACGCACAGCCAGATCGCCACCAAGACCAGTACCGCCCTGTTGGAGACCTCGCAAAGCGTATCGGTGGTGACGCGTGAGCAAATGGATGACCAAGGCTCGCAAACCGTCTCGCAAGCGATGCGCTACACCCCGGGTGTGCTGACCAACCCGTATGGCGCCACGCACCGTTACGACTACGTGGCGATGCGCGGTTTCAACGACGGCTCGGTGGACAACATCTACCTCGACGGCCTCAAGTCGATGGGCGACAGCGGCACTTACAGCACCATGCAGGTCGATCCGTATTTCCTCGAGCGTGTGGACATTCTCAAAGGCCCGTCGTCCGTGCTGTACGGCCGTAGCTCGCCCGGCGGTCTGGTCGCGCTGACCAGCAAAAAGCCGTTGTATGAGGCTTATCATCAGGTGCAGGCCACAGTGGGGACGCAAGGCCAGCGTGGGGTTGGGTTTGACTTCAGCGGTCCGGTCGATGACGACAAGCGCATCGCCCATCGTCTGACCGGACTAAGCGATCAGTCCGACACGCAATTCGATCACAACAAGGAAAAACGCTTCGCCCTCGCGCCGACGTTGAGCATCGATTTCAGCGAAGACACCTCGCTGACCCTGCAGGCCTATCTGCAACACGATCCGGACGGTGGTTACCACGGCGGCGTTCCGGCGGACGGCACGATCCATCAGCGCAATGGCGAGCGCATCTCGCCGCGCTTCTTCGAGGGCGAGCCGGGGATCGACGGCTACTCCCGTGACCAGCAATCGTTCGGCTATCAGTTCGAACATCGCTTCAACGACGTCTTCACGGCGCGGCAGAACTTCCGCTATCTCGATTCCAAAGTGAACATGGATCAGGTGTACGCCTATGGCTGGACCACCCCGACCAGCAATGAACTGAACCGCTATTACACCGGCGGTGATGAGCGCCTGCATGCGTTCATCGTCGACAACATGCTGCAGGCCGAATTCTTCACCGGCGCGACCAAGCACACGGTGCTGATGGGCGCGGATTATCAACGGCGCAAAACCGTGGTCGACTGGACCAGCGGTGGCCTCGCGCCGATCAATGCGTTCAATCCGGTGTACGGTAACTCGGGGATCGAGATGTACGGCAACACCAGCTATCTGCGGCGCCTCGAACAGACCGGTGTGTATTTGCAAGACCTGATCGAGATGGACAAGTGGCGCTTCTCGCTGGGCCTGCGTCAGGACTGGGTCGAGACATCCGATGAAAACCGCATCGCCGAAGCGGGGCGTCCGGTTGGTACAGAGATCAATGATCGGCGCACGAAACTCACTGGGCGTGCCGGCGCTTTATATCTGTTTGATAACGGTCTGGCGCCATACATCAGCTACTCCGAGTCGTTTAACCCGAACTCCTATGCCGACAGCGCCGGTAATCCACTCGCCCCTACCGATGGCACACAGTGGGAAGTCGGTTTGAAGTATCAGCCGCCGGGCACCGATAACCTGTTTACCGCCTCGCTGTTCCGCATCGACCAGGAAAACCTCGCGACCAAACTGCCGCAGGAAAACTTCTATCGCGCGGTCGGTGCCGTACGCTCGCAAGGTCTGGAGCTGGAAGCGCACATGCAACTGACCGATAACTTGAAAGTGCTCGGCAGTTACACCTTCACTGATATCGAATATTCCAAATCGATGATCAGCACCTTGAGCACGCCGACCGATGTCATCGAGAACAAGGGCAACTCACCGACTCAGGCGCCGCGACACATGGCCTCGCTGTGGGCTGACTACAAGTTCGACAGTGCCGCACTTGATGGGCTGCGGTTGGGCGGTGGGGTGCGCTATGTCGGCTACAGCTGGGCCGATGCGGAGAACACGATGAAGGTGCCGTCTTACACGCTGTTCGATGCCTCGATTGGTTATGACCTGGGCAAGATTGGTTTGAAGGGTGTTGATGTTCGGCTCAACGCGAACAACCTGACCAATGAATCCTATGTCGCGTCCTGCGCCAGTCTGAACTTCTGCTACATGGGCGAAGAACGCAACGTAGCGGCGACCGTCAGCTATCAGTTCTAAAGCTATGTCCTGTGCATAAAAAAGCCAGCCCCTGCTATCAGGGGCTGGCTTTGTCGTTTCTTCGGGGTGTTTTGTATGCGTGCGTTTCTGGTTTTGTTGCATCGGTACATTGGCTTGGCCACTGCGACGTCTTTATTGTTGGCCGGGCTGACCGGCAGTGTGCTGGCGTTCAATCACGAACTGGACGAGTGGCTGAATCCGCAGTTTTACGAGGCGACGTTAGTGGGTGAGCGCTTGTCGCCGGGCGCGTTGGTAGATGCAGTGCAGACAGCGCATCCGAAACTGCAAGTCTGGTACATGGAGTATCCCCATGAGACGGGGCATACGGCGCTGCTGGCGGCCGTTCCGCGTAAGGATCCGGCGACGGGCCAGCCGTTTGATGAGCGCAATCAGGTGTTCTATCTGGACCCGGTCAGCGCGGAGCAAAAAGGCGCGCGCTACTGGGGTGAATGCTGTTTTCAGCGGGAGAACTTCATCCCGTTCATTCTGGAGTTTCACTACAACCTGACATTGCCCGGTAACTGGGGACTGCTGTTGATGGGCCTGGTGGCCATCGCGTGGGTGATCGACTGTTTTGTCGCATTGTGGCTGACCTTGCCGCGTGGCAAGCCATTCTGGAAGAAGTGGGCTACTGCGTGGAAGGTCAAAGGCGGGCATGTCTACCGCTTGAACTTCGATCTGCATCGCGCCGGCGGATTGTGGTTGTGGCTACTGCTGTTACCGATCGCCGTCAGCAGCGTGGCCATGAACTTGCCGAGCCAGGTATTCAAGCCTGCTGTCTCGTTGTTTTCCCCGATCGAGCCGAGCGTTTATGAAGCCAGAGGACGAATGCCCGCCGATCAACTGGGGACGACACAGTTGAGTTATCAACAGGCGTACGAAAGGGCATTGCAGGAAGGGAAACGATTAGGACTGACGGCGGCAATAGGCGAGTTGTATTACAGCTTTGAGTACAACTTCTACGGCGCAGGATTTGGACAGCACGATACGGACGCCCATGGAAAATCCTGGTTGTTCTTTCACGGTACCGATGGCCGATTATTGGGACAGGAGATCGCGGGACAGGGCACGCTTGGAGAGCAGTTCTATCGACTTCAGTTGCCCATACATGGAGGACGGATCATCGGGGTGACAGGGCAGGTAATGATCGCGGTACTGGGTGTGTTGATTGCGGGGTTGTCAGGGACGGGCGTCTATATTTGGTGGCGCAAGTGGCAGGCAAGACGCAGCACCAGGATCCGAAGAACAGCCTGATCTTTCGTACACGCTTAAATGACAAAACCCCTGTCTGCGTTAGCAGACAGGGGTTTCGGAATTCAATCTTGACGATGACCTACTCTCACATGGGGAAACCCCACACTACCATCGGCGATACATCGTTTCACTTCTGAGTTCGGGATGGGATCAGGTGGTTCCAATGTTCTATGGTCGTCAAGAAATTCTTTATCTGGCCCGTCAACACGGTAACAAGCCAGCAAAAACAGGAACTTCTACTAAAACAAAACCCCAACTGCTTTCGCAATTGGGGTTTCGGAATTTAATCTTGACGATGACCTACTCTCACATGGGGAAACCCCCCACTACCATCGGCGATGCATCGTTTCACTACTGAGTTCGGGATG
>NZ_WBRZ01000246.1:0-8053 GCF_008923895.1 Pseudomonas sp. GXM4 | reverse complement strand
GCTCCCACAGGGTTGCGGTTGATCCCAGATTTTGTAGACGCCGTAATTCTTGTGGGAGCTGGCTTGCCAGCGATAGCGGCATCAGCCACTCCACAAAATTTGGATCCTCAGCCGAGAATGTTAGGCTCCCCCGCGAACCCGACACTCTGTGAAGGAACGCTGTAATGCTGAAGTTGTTCGCCCTGCTGACCCTGCTCGCATCCACCGCCGTCCACGCGCAAACCACCCTGCAATCCGACCTGCCGCTCAAATACCTCGAACAGGTCCATGCCGACGCCGAACCACGTCCGCTGGTGATTTTCCTGCACGGTTACGGCAGTAACGAGGCCGATCTGATCGGCATGAAATTTCAGCTGCCGGCGCAGTACAACTACCTTTCCGTGCGCGCACCGATGACGTTGGGTGAAGGACGTTTCCAGTGGTTTCGCAAGAAGGGCGAAGGCGCCTACAACGGCGAGACCGATGATCTGAAGGTCAGCGGTCAGAAGCTGCGCGACTTTATCGCCCAGGCGGCGAAGAAATATCACGCCGCGCCGGACAAGGTGTACCTGATCGGCTTCAGCCAGGGCGCGATGATGAGCTACGAAGTGGGCCTGCGCGCGCCAGCGGTCGTGGGCGGGTTTGCCGCGTTGAGCGGGCGCTTGTTGCCGGTGCTCAAAGCCGAACTCAAGCCCGGGCAAGCGCCACTGCCGCTGAGCATATTTATCGGCCACGGCACCGCTGATGATCCGGTGCCTTACCGTCACGGCACCGAGGCCAACGCGCTATTGCACAAGCTCGATTACCAGCCCGAGTTTCACGCGTATCCGGGCGTCGGCCACAGCATCAGTGCGGCCGAATTGCGCGATTTGAACGGCTGGTTGCAGCGGCTCAATCCTTGACGATGGCTTTGACCAGGGCATCGTGACCTTTTTTGTCGCTGGCGCGGGAAATCACCTGCACCAGCGCCATCTTCGTCCCCGAGCCGGCCAGCAATGTGGTGTTCAGGGTTTGGCCACCGCCCTGAGTGGCGGTGCTGTCAACCTGACGCAGCCCCAGGCCGGTGCCTTTTTGGGTCAGGCTTTTTTCGCTGAGCTTGTTGAAGTCCGACAGGGCCTTGCGCTGATCGTCGATGAAACTCGACACGCTGCCGTCGAGAAACTCACCGTCGTTGTCCTTGACGTTCTGCCCAGCCGGGATCTGGTTTTCGGCGGCGATGACCACGGTTTTGGTGGCCTGGTTGGTGTACATCGTGCCCTTGGCCCCGCTCGGGCTGGCGGGCAGCGGGTCGGCGACAAAGCCTTTGGGCAGGACAAAGGCAAACTTGCCGTCGAGCAGCGAGACCTTTTCGGTTTTGACTTTTTCCTTGGCGGCGTGCGCGTTGATCGCGGCGAAACCAGCGATGGCCGCCAGCATCAGGACGACGGCTTTTTTGCTCAACAATGACATGTGAATCTCCGGTGAATGGTCGCGCGAGGCGGGCGATCATCCCACGGAGCGTGCCGGGCATTCCAGCGCGATTCGTCCGGGCGGTTATTGCGCTTGCGCCTTGGCCAATGGCCGCGCCAGCAGACGCCGGGTCACCCCGAGCATCGCCACCGACACTGCCACGCCTACGACAAAACCGCTGAGGCCCATGCTCGGCAGCGTCAGGGCCGACACCAGGCAGAACGCCGAGAACGAATACATGCCGGTCGCCGTTGCGCGCAATAACGCAGCGGTAAACGCCGGGCCGCGAGTTTGTTGCGAGAACACTGCCATGACGCTGCCGAGCACCGGGAACACCGCGAGCAGGCCGCTCCAGCGTTCGCCGACGGTGCTTGCCAGCATCGTCACCACCAGTGTCAGTGCCGCGCCGGCAATCATTCGCCAGATCAGTTTGTCGGACTTCGGTGCTGGTCCGTTCAACACCGGCTGCACCTCCGGGAACAGATAAGGCGAAGCGAGCAGTGCCACCGCTGCCGCAATCACCGAGAACGGCAAGGACGCCGGAATCACCGACAACACCGTCGCCAGCGCGGCCCACACCGCCAGTGAAATGGTCAACGCCCACGGCCAGTTCGCCCGCTGCGCCACCTGCGCATAGGTGATGCAGAACGCGATCATCGCGAACATCGCCGACAGCGCCGCGACCGCTGATTGCGCGGCAAACTGCGGCCCTTGTTCAATCGCCAGAAAGAACAGAATCGGCCCGACCACCACCGGCAATCCTGACAGCCACCCGGCCACGCTCGGCCCCCAACGTTTGCCCGCCAGGGAAATCAGCAGGAGAAAACCGGGAATCAGCAGCAGTTTGAGGATCAGCACGCGGGTGTCTCCATCGGGTCAGGATGAGCCACGTTAGCACTGCCGATTAAAGATTGCTGCCTATGTTCGCAATTTTTGTATACAAAAATTCAGGCGCGAATCCGGCTATGCTTTGATCATCAGAATGCAGCGGAGACGATACGGCGATGAACAGAACACCCAAGCTTGTTCGTGGCTGTTGTGGCATCGGCTTGTGGGCACTGTTGCTGACGCCGACGTGGGCCAATTGGCAGGACGCGGTGCCGGGGGCGCAAATCATCGGCAGCGGCGATTTCAGCGTGTTCGGCTTCGATGTTTACAGCGCGCGCTTGTGGAGTGCTGCACGGCCGCTGGCGGACGGCCAGCCGTTTGCACTGGAGCTGATCTACCGGCGCAACATCTCGCGCGACGATCTGGTCAGCACCAGCGTCGATGAGATCAAACGCCTTGCCGGTCCTCGGGTCACTTCAGCGCAATTGGCCGGCTGGCAGGCGCAGATGCAGCAATCATTTGTCGACGTCCAGGCCGGCACGCGGATTACCGGCGTGTATCTGCCGGGGCAGGGCGCGCGGTTTTTTGTCGGGCAGAAGCTCCAGCATGAGATCGAGGATCCGCAGTTTGCCAAGGCGTTTTTCGATATCTGGCTGGATCCGCGAACACGCAGTCCCGAGTTGCGCGAGCAGTTGCTGGGGGTGAACCCATAGGTTCAGTGATCTTTGCGCTTCAAGGCATCAGGCGAAACGACTAAGCTGCCGGGCTCCCGTTTTTGTTTCTGGATGTGTGCGTGAAATTCAGTTTGCCCAAAATCGCCACCGCGCCGTTTTGCCCGCCGGAAGTGGCCGGCAGTGTTGCGGTCGATTCGACTGCCTCGTTCTTCAAACGTGTGCTGCGTTTCGCCGGTCCCGGTTTGCTGGTGTCGATCGGCTACATGGATCCGGGCAACTGGGCGACCGCGATCGAGGCCGGTTCGCGTTTTGGCTACAGCCTGTTGTTCGTGGTGCTCCTGGCGAGTCTGGCCGGCATGGTCGTGCAGTGCCTGTGTTCGCGGCTGGGCATCGCCACTGGTCGCGATCTGGCGCAGTTGTCCCGCGAGCGCTACAGCACGCCGACCGCGCGCCTGCAATGGCTGCTGGCGGAAATCTCGATCATCGCCACCGACCTCGCCGAAGTGCTCGGCTGCGCTCTCGCGTTTCACTTGCTGCTCGGTTGCTCGCTGACCTTCGGTATCGCTCTGACGGCGTTCGACACGCTGCTGGTGCTGGCCCTGCAGAACCGGGGATTCCGCCGTCTCGAAGCGATCATGCTGGTGCTGGTCGCGACCATTGGCGTGTGTTTCTTCGTTGAGTTGTTGTTGATCAAACCCTACTGGCCAGACGTCGCGATGGGCTTCAAACCGTCGCTGTCGGCTATTGGCGATGCTGAGCCGCTGTATCTGGCCATCGGCATCCTCGGCGCCACCGTCATGCCGCACAACCTTTATCTACACACCTCGATCGTGCAAACGCGGATGATCGGCAAGGACCTGGAGAGCAAACAGGACGCGGTGAAACTGGCACGCATCGACACCATCGGTTCTCTGGCCTTGGCGTTGCTGGTCAACGCGGCGATCCTGATTCTCGCAGCGGCGGCGTTTCACCAGTCCGGGCACACCGATGTGGTCGACATTCAGGACGCCTATCACCTGCTCGACCCACTGGTTGGCGGTGCGCTGGCCAGTGTGCTGTTCGGCGTGGCACTGCTCGCGTCGGGGCAAAGTTCGACCTTCACCGGGACCATCGCCGGGCAGGTGATCATGGAGGGCTATCTGAACCTGCGCATCCCGTGCTGGCAGAGGCGTTTGATCACCCGCGGGCTGGCGCTGATTCCGGCGTTCATCGGCGTATGGCTGCTCGGTGATGGCGCTATCGGCAAGTTGCTGGTGTTGAGCCAGGTGGTGCTCAGCCTGCAGTTGCCGTTTGCCTTGTACCCGCTGATTCGCATGACCAACGACAAACGGCTGATGGGGCCGTTTGTGAATCGCTGGCCCACGCGGGTGCTGGCCTGGGGGCTGTTTGTGTTGATCAGCGGGGCGAACAGCTGGTTGATATTGCAGTGGGCGGTTTGATCACTGAGTTGCGGTGACTGGCAGGGCCTATTCGCGAGCAGGCTCGCTCCCACACGCCGCGATCTGGATGGCCAGCCGACGAGGGGTCATCCATCAACTTGTTTCGCGGCGGGCGAGTCTATACTGTATATGCACACAGTAAAGAGCCCGCGCCATGCAAATCATCGACAAGCTGAGCATCCTCGCCGACGCCGCCAAGTACGACGCCTCCTGCGCCAGCAGTGGTGCGCCCAAGCGCAGCTCCGAGGGCAAGAGCGGGCTCGGTTCGACGGACGGCATGGGCATTTGCCACAGCTACACGCCGGACGGGCGCTGTGTGTCGTTGCTGAAAATCCTGCTGACCAACTTCTGTCTTTACGATTGCCAGTACTGCGTCAACCGCCGTTCCAGCGATGTGCCACGTGCGCGCTTCACCCCGGAAGAAGTCGTGACGCTGACCATGGATTTCTACCGCCGCAACTGCGTCAGCGGCCTGTTTCTCAGCTCCGGGATCATTCGCTCGGCGGACTACACCATGGAGCAACTGGTGCGCGTCGCCAAGTTGCTGCGTGAAGAGCACGAATTTCGCGGCTACATCCATTTGAAGACCATTCCGGAAGCCGATCCGGCCTTGATCGAGGAGGCTGGGCGCTATGCCGACCGCCTCAGCGTCAACATCGAACTGCCCACCGACGCCAGCCTGCAGACACTGGCGCCGGAGAAGGACATCACCTCGATCAAGCAAGCGATGAACACCATCTACACCGGCGTGCAGACGGTATTGAACGAACCGCGCTCGGCAAAATTCGCCCCGGCCGGGCAGAGCACGCAACTGATCGTCGGTGCCGATGACACCGACGACAGCACCATCCTCCACAGCGCTCAGTCCCTGTATGGCAACTTCCGTTTGCGCCGGGTCTATTACTCGGCATTCAGTCCGATCCCCGACAGCCCGAAAAGCGTGCCGCTCGCCGCGCCACCGCTGATGCGCGAGCACCGTTTGTATCAGGCTGATTTCCTCCTGCGCAGCTACGGCTACAGCGCTGACGAATTGCTTAAAGGCCCGGGCAATCTGGCGCTTGATATCGATCCGAAGCTGGCCTGGGCGCTGGAAAATCGCGAAGTGTTCCCGCTCGACCTCAACCGTGCTGACGCGACGTTGATCGCACGGATCCCGGGCATCGGCTTGCGCACCACCGAGCGCCTGGTCGAGTTGCGCCGTCAGCGCCGCATCCGTTACGAAGATGTGGCACGGATGCGCTGTGTGCTGGCCAAGGCCAAGCCGTTCATCATCACCAGCGATTACCACCCGCAACAGGCGGAAGTCACCAGTCACATGCTCTATCAGCAATTGCGCGACCGGCCGATGCCGCAGCAGATGGGGTTGTGGGGATGATCAGTCTCGATTGTGACGATCTGTTCGATACCTGGCGCCAGCAGGCGCGCTGGTTGCTCAGCCATGAAATCGATCCAAGTCTGGTGAGCTGGGCGGCGGAAGGCGTTGGCGATCTGTTTGCCAGTGATGATCACGTGCCCGAAGGGCAGGGGCCGTTTCAGGCGCGTATTCCCCGTGCGCTGCTCGCCACCCTCGAACAAGCGGCGCGCTATCGCGGCGAACAGCGCTGGAGCCTGTTGTATGAAGTGCTCTGGCGCGTCAGTCACGGCGACCGTACGGCGATGATGGCGGGCGACAAGCTCGGCAGCGAATTGCAGCGGCGCATCAAGCAGGTCAGTCGCGAGGCCCATCATCTGCATGCATTCGTGCGTTTCATCGAGCGGTCCAAGGATCTGCCTGGTCCACAATACGTGGCGTGGCACGAACCGGCCCATGACATCCTGCACAGCGCCAGCGAGCATTTCATCGGGCGCATGGGCCAGCATCGCTGGTTGATCGCCACACCGCGCGATGGTGTGTACTACGACGGTGAGCAATTGATTCACGAGCGGCAATGCCCGATTGAATGGCAGCAACTGGCACAGAACGTCGATGACCCCCACGGCGATTTGTGGTTGACCTATTACAGCCACATCTTCAACCCGGCGCGGTTGAACCCGAAGGTCATGCAAGGGCATCTGCCGGTGCGGTTCTGGAAGAATCTGCCGGAGGGCGAGTTGATACCGGGATTGATCACCCAGGCGCGGATGGGCAAGCAGCAGAATGGGCAGGCGAGCGGGATTGCTGATCGACTTGGTAAACGGATTGCCTTGAAGAGCGAAAAGCCTACCCTCACCCCAGCCCTCTCCCGGAGGGAGAGGGAGCCGACCGAGGTGTTCTTGCGAACTCCATCGACCTGAATGGCCGAGGCGAACGCGATTTTTGAAAAGCGCACAAGTCGGCTCCCTTTCCCCCTCGCCCCCTTGGGGGCGGTCCGACGTTTCGGGAGGGCTGGGGTGAGGGGGTGACGTTCTTCAATACGACACCAGAGCCCAGCCCTACAAAAAAGCCCCCCACCAATCACTCGGTGGAGGGCTTTTGAGCATCAGCGGTCGTCAGATCAAACCTTGACGATCCAGCCCGCTGGCGCTTCGATGTCGCCGGTCTGCACGCCAGTCAGCTCTTTGTAGAGCTGCTGGGTCACCGGGCCTACTTCGGTTTCGCTGTGGAACACATGCAGGTGATCGTTGTAGCTGATGCCACCAATCGGCGTGATCACCGCAGCGGTACCGCAGGCACCGGCTTCCTTGAAGTCCGACAGCTTGTCGATCAGCACGTCGCCTTCAACCACTTCCAGGCCCAGACGCGATTTCGCCAGTTCGATCAGCGACAGGCGGGTGATGCCTGGCAGGACCGATGGCGAGTTCGGGGTGACGAACTTGTTGTCGTGAGTGATCCCGAAGAAGTTGGCCGAACCGACTTCCTCGATCTTGGTGTGGGTCATCGGATCGAGGTAGATCGCGTCGGCGAAGTTGGCTTTCTTGGCTTTCGAGCCCGGCATCAGGCTGGCGGCGTAGTTGCCACCGACCTTGGCCGCACCGGTGCCTTGCGGGGCCGCGCGGTCGTAGCTGGAGATCTGGAAGTTGTGCGGGGTCAGGCCACCCTTGAAGTAGGCGCCGACCGGGATGCAGAAAATCGAGAAAATGAATTCGGGCGCGGTGCGTACGCCGATGTTGTCACCGACGCCGATCACGAACGGGCGCAGGTACAGCGCGCCGCCAGTGCCGTACGGCGGAATGAACCGCTCGTTGGCGCGAACCACGGCTTTGCAGGCTTCGATGAACTGCTCGGTGTCGACCGTCGGCATCAGCAGACGCGCGCAGCTGCGTTGCATGCGCAGGGCGTTCTGGTCCGGGCGGAACAGATTGATCGAGCCGTCCTTGCAGCGATAGGCCTTCATGCCTTCGAAGCACTGCTGACCATAGTGAAGGGCGGTGGAGCCTTCGCTGATGTGCAGGACGTTATCTTCGGTCAGGGTGCCTTTGTCCCACTCGCCATCGCGGAAGTACGACAGATAGCGCTTGTCGGTCTTGATGTAGTCAAAACCCAGCTTGTCCCAATTGATGCTTTCGTTACCCATGACACCCTCTATCACTGAACAACCGCCGAAACGGTTCAAGGCTTCTGACGTTTTTTTGGATGGGCACAACAATACTTCATTCTTGAGCGGTTTCGCAGCCGGAATTCGCTCCGCTGATCGTTCCCTCGACTGATCGTTCCCACGCTCTGCGTGGGAATGCCTCATCGGACGCTCCGCGGTCGGCTGTTGG
>NZ_WBRZ01000245.1:0-8157 GCF_008923895.1 Pseudomonas sp. GXM4 | reverse complement strand
GGCTGCGATCTTTTGCTTTTATCGATAAGACAATCCTGTACAGCAACCGCTCAATCCTCACCCGACTCACCCGCTTGAGAAACTTCGCCACCCCTGCCGGGTAATCCGGCAGTGTCTCCAGGGTCTGGAAACTGTCGATCCGCGTGGTATGGCGGAAGATGTTCTCCAGCTCGTTCGCCCTTGGCTCCAGCCACTCGCCTTTCGGATCGTCGATCAGCAGCGCGTTTTCCAGGTCGAGGCGGAACGCCCGTGGGTTGAGGTTGTTGCCGGTCAGCAAGGTGTAGCGCTGATCGACCCACATGCCCTTGAGGTGATAGGTGTTGTCGCCGTCGCGCCACAAGTGCAGGTTCAACTGGCCGCTGTCGATACTGTGCTGATGGCGTTTGGCGAAGCGGCGCAGGCTGATTTCGTATAGATACGGCAGCGCAGCGATCACCTTGAACGGCTCGCTCGGCGGAATGTAAAAATCGTTGGCGGTCTTGTCGCCGACCACAATGTCTATCTTCACGCCACGGGCCAGCGCGCGGTTGATCTCACGGATCACGCCCAGGGGCAGGTTGAAGTACGGAGTGCAGATGGTCAGCTGCTTTTGCGCGCTGGCGATCAGCTCGAGAATCGCCCTGTTCAGCGGGTTGTTCTTGCCGACGCCGAGCAGTGGCGTGACCGACAACCCTTCTTTACTTGTGCTGCCGGCCCCGGTGTCGTAAGTCGCGTACTTGAGACGGCTGCGCAGGTCACCGATGTCGTTGCGCAGGCTGCGGGTAGTCGGCAGGTTGGGCAGGTCGAGACGGTGCACGGCTTTCGATTCGATCAGGCCATGCTTGACCAGGTGATGCATCGAATCCGCCAGCTCGCGACTGTGCAGCACGTGGTAACGGTCGAAACGGTACTTGTCGAGTTTGTGCAGATAGACGTTGTTGAGGCTGGCGCCGCTGTAGACCACCTTGTCGTCAATCACGAAGCCTTTGAGGTGCAGCACGCCGAACAGCTCGCGGGTCTGCACCGGCACGCCGTAGATCGGCACTTCGCTCTGATGTGTGCGGGTCATGTCCTGATACCAGGCGGCGTTGCCCGGCTGTTTTCCAGCGCCGATCAGGCCGCGCTGGGCGCGCAACCAGTCAACCACCACGGCGATTTCCAGCTCGGGACGCTTGAGCTTGGCGGCGTGCAGGGCATCGAGAATTTCCTGACCGGCTTCGTCCTGCTGCAAATACAGCGCGACGATGTAGATGCGCTGCGTCGCTGCGGCGATTTGCTCGAGCAGGCAGCGTCGGAATTCAGCAGCACTGGACAGGATGCTCACCGCCTCGGCGGTCAGCGCGAAGCTGCGCAGTTTGGGCAGCAGAGAACGTTTGAAAAGCAACGGCATAAGGCTCGCAAGGTTCGATTCCGAAGAGTTTGAGAGCTTACACCATCGTCTGCGCCGGGTCTTGTCAGTGTCTATGAACGCCCGGAACCTGATCGTTCCCACGCAGAGCGTGGGAACGATCATTCAAAGCGCCTTTATGGACGCCGAAGAAATTCGCTTGACCAAGGAGAACGCTCGTTCTACTGTTCGCCACATGAACGAATCAATCAGCAATGAGACACGCGACATCATTCTGGATGTCACCGAAAAGTTGATCTACAAAAGTGGCATCGCTGCCACCAGCATGGATCTTCTGGTGAAGACCGCCGGCGTCTCCAGAAAAAGCATTTACCGTTACTTTGCCGATAAGGACGCCTTGGTGGTCGCAGCCCTGCAACGGCGGGATGTTCGCTGGATGCACTGGTTCACACATGCTGTCGATCAGGCCGAAACCCCGGCCGAGCGCCTGCTCAACCTGTTTACCGTGCTCAAGGGCTGGTTCGACTCGGAAGGCTTTCGCGGCTGTGCCTTTATCAACACCAGCGGCGAAACCGGTGATCCGCAGGATCCAGTGCGGCTGGTGGCCAAAGAACATAAACAGAAGCTGCTCGACTACGTGTGCGAGCTATGTACCGAATATGGCGCCGAGGATCCGCAACTGCTGGCCAGACAGTTGCTGATCCTGATTGAAGGCGCCATTACCGTAGCGCTTGTGATGGGTGATCACAGTGCCGCCGATAATGCGCAATGCATGGCGCGAAAGTTATTGGGCCTGTAACTCTTAATAAGCCGGACTTGTTGTTCATACATTAAATGAATCAGGAGATTGAACATGTCGACTGCAGCCCAGGTACGTCCGCCATTGCCGCCATTCAACCATGCGTCAGCGATCGAGAAGGTGCGTCTGGCCGAGGATGGCTGGAACAGCCGCGATCCGGAGAAGGTGTCGCTCGCTTACACCCTCGATACAAAGTGGCGCAATCGCGCCGAGTTCGCCAACAACCGCGAAGAGGCCAAGGCGTTTCTGACGCGCAAATGGGCAAAGGAACTGGATTATCGTTTGATCAAAGAACTCTGGGCCTACTCCGATACGCGCATCGCCGTGCGTTACGCCTATGAATGGCACGACGATTCCGGCAACTGGTTCCGCTCGTACGGTAACGAGAACTGGGAGTTCGATGAACACGGCCTGATGTTCCAACGCTATGCCTGCATCAACGACATGCCGATCAAGGAAAGCGAGCGCAAATTCCACTGGCCGCTGGGCCGCCGGCCGGATGATCATCCGGGGCTGAGTGAACTCGGCCTCTAAAGCCAACCCACCCCTGTGTAGGAGCTGCCGAAGGCTGCGATCTTTTGATCTTGATTTGATCGTTCCCACGCGCAGCAGCGGGGGCGCTCCGCGCCCCGGAAGATCGCAGCCTTCGGCAGCTCCTACACAGGAATGTATTCCAGACTGTAATTGACGACGGCATGCTCTGGCTCGCCGCAACAGTTGGATACAGGTAACATAACCGCCCTCCCCGCAGCCCACGTTCTGCGCCTTGCCGAATAAGCCGACTCCATGCCTTTCGAACTCAGCGTTGACCTCACCACCCTGGCCATTCTGGCCGCTGTTGCTTTCCTTGCCGGTTTCATCGATGCCATCGCTGGCGGTGGCGGTCTGTTGACCACGCCGGCCCTGCTGACGGCGGGCCTGCCGCCGCATCTGGTGCTGGGCACCAACAAGCTGAGTTCGACCTTCGGTTCGGCGACCGCCAGTTTCACCTTCTACAGGCGCAAACTGTTTCATCCACGCCAGTGGACCCACGCGATTGTCGGCACCCTGGTCGGCGCGCTCACTGGCGCGGTGGTTGCGCATTACCTGCCGGCCGAGTGGCTGAACAAGATGCTACCGGTGATCGTTTTCGCCTGTGGCCTGTATTTGCTGTTTGGCGGCACGCCGAAAGCGCCGCTGGACAGCGACGCGCCGATCAAAAAGAAATGGCAATCGACCCAGGGCTTCAGCCTCGGCTTCTATGATGGCGTGGCCGGCCCCGGCACGGGCGCATTCTGGACCGTGAGCAGTCTGCTGCTGTACCCGATCGACCTGGTCAAGGCCAGCGGCGTGGCGCGGAGCATGAACTTTGTCAGCAACATCGCAGCGCTGTCGGTGTTCATCTTCTCCGGTCAGGTCGACTGGATCATTGGCCTGTGCATGGGCCTGTCGGTGATGGTCGGGGCCTTCTTCGGCGCGCGCACCGCAATCAGCGGCGGCGCCAAATTCATTCGTCCAGTGTTCATCACCGTAGTGCTTGGCCTGACTGTGCGCCTAGCCTGGCAGCACTGGTTCAGCGTGGCCTAAGCGCCGCGCGACGTAGACGTCGATCAGGTAACGGGCAATCGAACGCGACGCCGGCAACGGCGGCAAGTCATGCACGTTGAACCACTGGGCGTCCTCGATCTCGTCTTCCTGACAGGCAATTTCGCCACCGGCATATTCGGCATGGAAGCCGAGCATCATCGAATGCGGGAACGGCCAGCACTGGCTGCCGATGTACTGGATGTTCTTCACTTCAATCTGCACTTCCTCGCGAACTTCGCGAATCAGGCAATCCTCGGCCGATTCCCCCGGCTCGGCGAAGCCGGCCAGCGTGCTGTAAACCCCGGTGACGAAACGCGGCGAGCGTGCCAGAAGGATTTCGTCGCCACGGGTGATCAGCACGATCATGCTCGGTGAGATGCGCGGATAACTGCGCAGATCGCACGGCTGGCAATACATCGCCCGTTCGCGCGGGACTTGCGTCATCGGCTGGCCGCAGTTGCCGCAGAAGCGGTGCTCGCGAGCCCAAGTGCCGATCTGTGCGGCGTAACCGAGCACTTTGTACAGCGTGTGATCGCCTTCGAGCATGAACGCCCGCAGCCCCTTCCAGCCGCAACCGGGCACATCGCTGACGCTGCGCAACTCAAGCAGATAGACCGGTTCACCGTCGAGATGACCAATCCCATGCTCAGCGAGGACCGACAGGTCCTGGCGCTTGAGCCACTCGCGCGGAAACAGTGCGCCGTTGTCATCGAACAGGAAGCCTTCGGGGCTGCGCGCTACGGCCCAGCCGCCGGGTTGATCGGTGTCGAGTACTGCAGTGGTCCAGCGAGAGATCATGGTTAACTCAATCCAGAAATTCGGGTTTCTGTTTGCTCATGTGGGCGGCCATGGCCACGCGCAGATCGGTGGATTGCAACATGGCGGCGTTCCAGGTGGCAACGTATTCAAGACCATCGTCGATGCGATGGTCGCGCATGTAGCTGATCATTTCCTTGGTACCGGTCACGGCGATCGGCGACTTCGCAGCGATGTCACGGGCAATGCCGAACACGCCTTCGAGCAGTGTGTCTTTGTCGCTGTAGACGCGATTGACCAGGCCCATGCTGCGTGCTTCTTCGGCGCCAAAGGTGCGACCGGTGTAAGCCAGTTCACGCAGCATGCCGTCTCCGATGATTCGCGGCAACCGTTGTAGCGTACCGACGTCAGCGGCCATGCCGATGTCAATTTCCTTGATGGAAAATTGCGCGTCCTCGGCGGCATAACGCATGTCACAAGCCGAGATCAGATCGATCGCCCCGCCCAGGCAATAGCCCTGAATCGCAGCAAGCACCGGTTTGCGGCAGTTGTCGACGGCGTTGAACGAGGCTTGCAGATTGAGGATCTTGCGCCGCAGCAGGCGCGCATTGCGGCCCACGTCCTTGCCCAGCTCGTTGGCGACACCGGCGAGCATCATGAGATCGATGCCCGATGAAAAATGCTTGCCGTTACCACTGAGGACCACCACGCGGACTTCGTCGGTATCCTCGATCCATTGGAAGATCTCGACAATCTCGCTCCAGAAAGCCGCGTTCATTGCGTTGATCTTTTCCGGGCGATTGATCTGCACATGCGCGATGTTGTCGGCCAGTTCGACGCTGAAGGCGGAGTATTGAGTCATGGCAGTGATCCTTTACCGGGCTGGGAAATAAGGCCCGAACTATAACAAGGCAACGGGGCGGCGGTTCGGCCAAATGCGGGACTGACTGGCGCGGCTCATTGGGGAGCAGCCGAAGGCTGCGATCTTTTGGGACGCAGAGCGTCCCGGGCTGCATTCCCACGCAGAGCGTGGGAACGATCGATTGGCTTATTTCAGCCCCAGCCTGTACAGCGAGCCATTCTCCTCATCCGTCAGCACATATAGATAGCCATCCGGCCCTTGGCGCACATCGCGTATGCGCTTGTTCAACTCGCCCAGCAAACGCTCCTCATGGACGACTTTATCGCCATCGAACTGCAGGCGAATCAATTCCTGGGACACCAGTGCGCCGATAAACGCGTTGTGCTGCCACGGGGTGAAGCGATCCGCGTCATAGAACGCCATGCCGGTAACCCCGGGGGATTTTTCCCAGACATGATGCGGCGCCACGGTGCCTTCAGCAGTTTTGCCCTTGGCTTCCGGGATGGGCTGCATCGAGTAGTTGATGCCATGGGTCGCCAACGGCCAGCCATAATTCTTGCCACGCTCGATGATGTTCACTTCGTCACCGCCACGTGGCCCGTGTTCGTTCTCCCACAGCGTGCCGGTCCACGGGTTGAGCGCCGCGCCCTGCGGGTTGCGCAGGCCATAGGACCAGATTTCAGGCCGGACACCGGATTGGCCAACGAAAGGGTTATCGTCCGGCACTTTGCCGTCCGGGAAGATGCGTACGACTTTGCCTTGCAACTTGTCGAGGTCCTGCGCAGTCGGCCGATCATTGTTTTCGCCGAGGGTGATGAACAGATACCCGTCGCGATCAAACACCAGCCGCGAACCGAAGTGGTTGCTCACTGAGAGTTTCGGTTCCTGACGGAAGATCACGTTGAAGTCCTTCAACGTCTTCAGGTCATCGGAAAGCCGTCCGCGCCCTACCGCCGTACCAGCCTTGCCGCCCTCACCACCGCCTTCGGCATACGACAGATAGACCATACGGTCCTGCTTGAAGTCCGGCGACAGCGCCACATCAAGCAACCCGCCCTGCCCTTTAGCCCAGACTTGCGGCACGCCACTGATCGGCTCCGACAGTTTGCCGTCCTTGCTGACGACGCGCAGATGACCCGGGCGTTCGGTTACCAGCATGCCCTTCTGATCAGGCAGAAATGCCAGCGCCCACGGATGTTCGAGGCCTTGGGCAATGGTGGTGACTTCAAGAATGCCCTGTTCGCTTTTCAGCTCCTTGGGCGCGGCGGCGAAGGCCGGGGCGCTGATCAGCGCGGCGGCGCAGCAGGTAGCTAGTAGGGTTTTACGCAACATGCACGATTCCTTTTGTTCGTGTGAAAGGCTGACAGAACATCAGTCCTGCCGTTCAACGGTTGCTGCCGGTGCCCCGTGGGGGCGGGTTGGGAATGAAGGTTGGCGGATTGCTCGGCACCGAGCGAATTGGCTGGCCATTGCCGATGCCGCGATTTTCAACGGTCGGCTGACGTGGCACGGGAACGGTGTTCGGCCCGCGAAGGGGCGGAGCGCTGGGCTGGGTGCCCTGCATGCTGTTGGGATTGGCCCGGCGGATCGGGCTGTTGTAGGGATTGTTGCTGTTGCCGGTAGGGCTTTGCGCCAGCACGACATCGGCATGAACCAGGCCGCCACTGAGGGCGAGGACGGCGATGCCAATCAGAAACCGGTTCATGGGAAATACCTCTCGATGTGCGTGGACTAGAGCCTTGGAGCCCACGCTACGCCGTGGGTTCGGATTTGTTAACCCTCGTGCCTTAAACAACATGTAACACGGCTTGACCGTACCGCTGGAAGCCGCGCAATCACTGGAAACTTTCTCGCCGCGCCACGGGTCACCTGATCATCACTCGGAGGACAGGTCATGGCTCGGGCAATCTGGAAAGGCGCAATCAGTTTTGGACTGGTACACATCCCCGTGGCGCTGGTTTCAGCGACGTCGTCCCAAGGCGTGGACTTCGATTGGCTCGACAGCCGCAGCATGGACCCGGTGGGCTACAAACGCATCAACAAGGTCACCGGCAAGGAAGTCACCAAAGAGAACATCGTCAAAGGCGTGGCCTACGAAAAGGGCCGATATGTGGTGCTCAGCGAGGAAGAAATCCGCTCGGCGCACCCGGTTTCCACGCAGACCATCGACATTTTCTCGTTCGTCGATGCCGAGCAGATTCCGCTGCAGAACATCGATACGCCCTACTACCTGGCGCCAGACAAGCGCGGCGGCAAGGTCTACGCGTTGCTGCGCGAAACCCTGAGCAAAACCAACAAGGTCGCCCTCGCTCGCGTCGTCCTGCATACCCGTCAATACCTGGCCGCGTTGATGCCGCTGGAGTCGGCGCTGGTTCTGGTGAAACTGCGCTGGCCGCAGGAAGTGCGCAGCCTCGATGAGCTTGCGCTGGGCAGCGAAGTGACCAAACCGCAACTGGCCAAGGGCGAGCTGGACATGGCCAAACGTCTGGTTGAGGACATGACCTCGGAGTGGTCGCCTGAAGACTACAAGGACGAGTTCGAAGACAAGATCATGGCGCTGGTCGAGAAGAAAGCCCACGAAGGCAAGATCGAGGACGTTGAGACCGCCACTGGCGAGGAAGAACGCAAGACTGCCGATGTTATCGACTTGACCGAACTGCTCAAGCGCAGCCTCGGCGGCAAGGCACCGGCCAAGTCCAAGGCCAAATCCAGCAGTAAGGCGGCGCCGGCGAAGAAGACCAGGAAGGCGTCTGGGCAATAGGAAGTCAATCAGGAAGATACTTGTTTAATGTCAGGACGCTTTCGCGAGCAAGCTCGCTCCCACAGGGTTTGTAGTCGGACGCAAGA
>NZ_WBRZ01000244.1:0-8159 GCF_008923895.1 Pseudomonas sp. GXM4 | reverse complement strand
AACAAGGGGGGTTATCTGTGGCAGAGGATTTTCTGTGGCGATGGGATTTATCTGTAGTGATGGGATTTATCTGTGGCGAGGGGATTTATCCCCGCTGGCCTGCGCAGCAGGCCCTTTCATTAAAAGCGGGGCCGCTTCGCGGCCAGCGGGGATAAATCCCCTCGCCACAAATGCTGCGTAGAATGGCGTTCTGATTGAAACGTTGAGGTCGCAGTGGTGGATTTACAGCAGGGCTTCGTCCTGACCCGGCATTGGCGCGATACGCCGGCCGGCACCGAAGTCGAGTTCTGGCTGGCAACGGACGCCGGGCCGCGCCGCGTGCGTCTGGCGCATCAGCCATCGGTGGCGTTTATTCCCGCCGCCCAGCGGGAAGCGGCCGAACGGCTGTTGCACGATGAAAAGAATGTGGAGCTGCGACCGTTGGCGCTGCTGGATTTCCAGCATCGTCCGGTGCTCGGTCTGTATTGCCAGCAGCACGGCCAGTTGATGCGCCTCGAAACCGCGCTCAACCGCGCCGGCGTCGACGTCTTTGAAGCCGACGTGCGTCCACCGGAACGCTATCTGATGGAGCGCTTCATCACCGCGCCGGTGCTGTTCGGCGGCACGCCTGATGCTGACGGCGTGCTGATCAACGCCCAACTGAAACCCGACCCCGATTACCGGCCGAAACTGCGCTTGGTCTCACTCGACATCGAGACCACCGAAAACGGCGAGCTGTATTCCATCGCGCTGGAAGGCTGTGGCGAGCGCCAGGTGTACATGCTCGGCGCGCCGAACGGCGACGCCAGCATTGTCGATTTCGACCTCGAGTACTGCGACTCGCGCACGCTCATTCTGAAGAAACTCAACGACTGGTTCGCCCGCCACGACCCTGACGCGATCATTGGCTGGAACGTTGTGCAGTTCGACCTGCGCATCCTTCACGAACACGCGCGGCGTCTTGGCGTGCCGCTGAAGATCGGTCGTGGCGGCGAAGAAATGCAGTGGCGCGAGCACGGCAGCCGCAATCACTACTTCGCCTCGGCAGCGGGGCGGCTGATCATCGATGGCATCGAGTCATTGCGTTCGGCGACCTGGAGTTTTCCCTCGTTCAGCCTGGAAAACGTCGCGCAGACCCTGCTCGGCGAAGGCAAGGCGATCAATAACCCATACCAGCGCATGGACGAGATCAACCGCATGTTCGCCGAGGACAAGCCAGCGCTGGCCAAGTACAACCTCAAGGACTGCGAGCTGGTAACGCGGATCTTCGCCAAGACCGAACTGCTGACGTTTTTGCTTGAACGCGCCAGCGTCACCGGTTTGCCGGCCGACCGCAGCGGCGGTTCCGTCGCCGCGTTCACCCATTTGTACATGCCGTTGATGCATCGCCAAGGCTTTGTTGCACCCAATCTGGGCACCAATCCACCCCAAGCCAGCCCCGGCGGGTTTGTCATGGATTCACGCCCGGGGCTTTACGAATCGGTGTTGGTCCTCGATTACAAAAGCCTCTACCCGTCGATTATCCGCACCTTTCTGATCGACCCGGTGGGGTTGATCGAGGGCCTGCAACACCCGGACGACGCTGACTCGGTAGCGGGTTTTCGTGGCGCACGCTTCTCGCGCACCCGCCATTGCCTGCCGTCCATCGTGGCGCGGGTGGCCGAAGGGCGCGAAACCGCCAAGCGCGAGCACAATGCGCCGCTGTCCCAGGCGTTAAAGATCATCATGAACGCCTTCTACGGCGTGCTCGGCTCCAGCGGTTGCCGTTTTTTCGATACCCGGCTGGCCTCGTCGATCACCTTGCGCGGCCACGAAATCATGTTGCGCACTCGCCAGTTGATCGAAGAACAGGGCCACGCCGTCATTTACGGCGACACCGATTCAACCTTCGTCTGGCTGCGCAGTCTGCACGGTCAGGAAGAAGCAGCGCAGATCGGCCACGCGCTGGTCAAGCACGTCAATGATTGGTGGCGCGCGCATGTGCGTGAGGAATACGGGCTGGAAAGCGCGCTGGAATTGCAGTTCGAGATTCACTACAAGCGCTTTCTGATGCCGACCATTCGCGGCGCCGAGGAGGGCAGCAAGAAGCGCTACGCCGGACTCGTCACCCGCGCCGATGGCAGCGAAGAAATGGTCTACAAAGGCCTGGAAACCGTGCGCACCGACTGGTCGCTGCTGGCGCGGCAGTTTCAGCAAGAACTGTATGAGCGGATCTTCCAGCGCAAGCCGTACCAGGATTACGTCCGCGATTACGTGCGCAAGACCCTCGCCGGCGAGTTCGACGATCGGCTGATCTACCGCAAACGTCTGCGCCGCACTCTCGACGACTACGAACGCAACGTACCGCCGCACGTCCGCGCGGCGCGGCTGGCCGATGACTACAACGCCGAGCAGGGGCGGCCCCGGCAGTATCAGAACGGCGGCTGGATCAGCTACGTCATCACCCTGGCCGGCCCGGAGCCGCTGGAGGTACGCCGCGCCGCCATCGACTACGACCACTACATCACTCGGCAGCTGCAACCGGTGGCGGATGCGATTCTGCCGTTTGTCGACGACGACTTCTCAACCCTGATCGGTGGGCAACTGGGCCTGTTTTGAATCGAGCAATTGCAGCGTCCATTCATCGAGAATGCCGTGGAAGTAACGCTCCAGCGCCTGGTTGAACAGACTGTCCTCGGCGCTGAACTGGGCGAACAGGGTCATCGAAGAATGAAATTTCAGGTCATCGGGATGGCCAAACATTTCTGCAATCGAGCGCTGTGGCACATTCAGCACCAGTTGCGTGCAGGTGCGCAGCCGCGCCCCGAGCAGTTCGTCGGCCAAGTAGGCCTGGGCTTCTTCGGCTGAACCAATGGCGAAGCGTCGGGCCATTTCGCTGCCGCCCAATCCGGCGAACTGCGGGAAGACGAACCACATCCAGTGGCTGCGCTTGCGGCCCGTTTCGAGTTCACGCTGGACCCGTTCGAACACCGGGTCCTGAGCCTGGACAAAACGTTGCAGGTTGAACGGGTCTTGCAGATCTGTGCTTCTCATGGCGAAGCCCTCGCAGTCGGCAGCTCAGACCATGGCCAGCCGCTGCTTGCGTTGTGGCGCCGGAAACACCTTGTCCAGCGCCGCCAGATCCCCGGCGTCCAGTTGCAGCTGCGCCGCATCGGCATTGAGTTGCACATGCTCGGGGCGCACAGCCTTGGGAATCGCAATCACGCCGTCCTGACGCAGGATCCACGCCAGCGAAACCTGCGCTGGAGTGGCGTTGTGACGGCTGGCAATGTCTTGCAGAACCGGCTCGGCGAGCATCGCGCCGCCCTGGCCGATCGGACAGTACGCCATCAGCGGCAGGCGCTGATGCTGGCACCACGGCAGCAAATCGAATTCGATACCGCGCTCTTCGAGGTTGTACAGCACCTGATTGGTGGCGCAGGCCGAGCTGGAGAGTTCTTCGAGGTCATCGACATCGAAATTCGACACGCCCCAACGACCGATCTTGCCGTCCTCGCGCAGGCGTTCGAAGGCTTCGACGGTTTCCTCTAGCGGATACTGGCCGCGCCAATGCAGCAGATACAGATCGATGTAGTCGGTACCGAGCCGACGCAAACTGCGCTCGCAGGCTTGCGGGATGCCCTCGCGGCTGGCGTTGTGCGGGTAGACCTTGCTGACCAGAAAGACTTGATCGCGCAGACCGGCGATGGCTTCGCCGACCACCGTTTCGGCACCGCCCTCGGCGTACATCTCCGCGGTATCGATCAGGCTCATGCCCAGCTCGATGCCGGTGCGCAGCGCCGCCACTTCACGGCTGTGCGCCGAACGATCCTCGCCCATTCGCCAAGTGCCCTGACCAATCACGGGAACCTGTACGCCTGCCAACTCAAGGGTACGCATTCAAACCTCCTGCCTTAAAGAGTCGATATCTTTAGTGGGCAGCAGGATAGAGCAAGGGTTCCCGTAAGGAAGGGGGAGTCAAGGATGAAACCGGATCAGCTGTGGTCAGGGAATCTTGTGGCGAGGGGATTTGTGGCGAGGGGATTTATCCCCGCTGGGCTGCGAAGCAGCCCCAAAAACCTGCAATAGAACGCTCTCTGATACAACGCGTGTTGCAGGATCGGGGCTGCTTCGCATCCCAACGGGGATGAATCCCCTCGCCACAGGGGGGGCATGGCAGGTTACTTGGCGGAGAACTTGAGGATCACGCTGTGGGCATAAGTCTGCCCCGGATCAAGCCGCGTGCTCGGGAAATCCGGCTGGTTCGGCGAATCTGGGTAGTGCTGGGTCTCGAGGGTGAACGCGCCCCAGTGTGGATAGACCTTGCCGCCCTTGCCCTTGACCGTGCCGTCGAGGAAGTTGCTGGTGTAGAACTGCACGCCCGGCTCGCTGGTGAACAGTTGCAGGACGCGTCCGGATTGCGGGTCGCTGACTTCGGTGGCGAGCTTGCTGACATCGCCCTTGCTGTCCAGTGCCCAGTTGAAATCGAAGCCGCCCTGTTTCGGCTCGGCGAATTTCAGCTGCGGATGATCAGCCTTGATGTGCGTGCCGATCGCCGTCGGTTTGCTGAAGTCCATCGGCGTACCGGCCACAGGCGCCAGCTCCCCGGTCGGGATCAGTTTCGCGGTGACCGGCGTGTAATGGCTGGAGTTGATCATGGCGACTTGCTTGAGAATGTCGCCATTGCCGGCGCCGGCCAGGTTGAAGTAACTGTGGTTGGTCAGGTTGAGCACGGTCGGCTTGTCGGTGCTGGCCTTGTAGTCGATGCGCAGCTCGTTGTTGTCGGTCAGGCGATAGGTGACTTCGGTGGTCAGATTGCCCGGGAAACCCATCTCGCCGTCGGCCGAGAGGTAGGTCAGGGTTACGCCCACCGAATCCTTGTCCTTGGTTTCCCTGGCCTTCCAGACTTTCTTGTCGAAACCTTCGGGGCCGCCGTGCAGGGCGTTGGATTTGTCGTTCTGCGGCACTTGATAGCGTTTGCCATCGATTTCGAAAGCACCTTCGGCCAAACGGTTGCCGAAGCGGCCGATGGTCGCGCCGAAGTACGCGGTGCCTTTCTGATAGCCCTGCACATCGTCAAAACCCAAGACGACGTCGTCGAACTTGCCGTGTTTGTCAGCGACTTTCAGCGCTTGCAGGGTCGCGCCGTAGGTAATCACGGTGGCTTGCATGCCGTGGCTGTTGCGCAGGATGTACTGTTCGACAGGCGTGCCGTCATTGGTTTTGCCGAAAGCTTTGTGTTCAGCAGTCAGGCCCGCCGCGTTGGCGGAAAGGGTAGCGATCATCAGGGACAGTCCGAGGCCGGAGAGCAGGTGACGGGATTGAAGCATGGTTGACCTTCCTTTTTGTTGTTGTTTTGAGAAAACGCAATTAGTCATGCTATTGAATATTTCGCAGAAGATTTATAGCGGATTTACCGTTGTTGGCAAATATAAAGTCCGACTAATTGATGGGTCGCCTATCGCCGAAGGTCGGCTAACCGCCCGGGCACTGCACTTTTTCGCAATCGGCGGCTCTATGCATGGCCAGGATGCGGTGACCCCCGCCGCACAGGAATGTGCCTGTCCGAGACTTCATGCCGAGTGTTATTGCCCTGATCACCGCCGCTCACCGCCGCCCGTGCCTGCTGCTGGCCTGCCTGTTGTCGCTGTTGCTCAGCGGCTGCAGCCACCAGAACGGCAACGGATTTTTCAATCAGATACGAGAAGGGCAGCCGCAGGAATTTCTGCAGACCAGCGTCGACCGCATGGCCACCCTGGCGATGCGCGACAACCTCGACAGCCTCTATCGATTGATGGGCAAGCTCTACCTGCGCAACCCGGAAGAACTGCGCAAATCCGGCTTCCTCACCGTCAACGCCGCCGTGAAACAGGTGCGTCTCGCTGTCGAGCAACAGCAGCCGTTGCCCGTGCTGGGCGGGCGTAAGGACCTGGCGGCGCTGAGCTATGCGATGAGCCCGGAATTCCTCGGCGACCGCGTTGGCGCCTTCATCTATGCGATCGGCAGCATGCTGGTCACCGCCCACGGCAATCGCACCGAGTTCTACATGACCGACGCGATCAACCCGACGTTCGTGCACAACGCCGCGCGCAACATCGAAAAAGCCATGTGGATTTTGTCGCAACGACAAAACAAGGAAGGCCAGCCGTTGCTGTTCTCCAACGAAATCTCGGAGGAGGGCAGCAATCTCAGCTTCGCCACCGAATTCAGCAAAATCGTCGCACGCCTGGATCTGCTCACGCAGATGCTCGATGAACGCTATCGCAGGATCGGCCTGAATTACGCGCAGAGCCTGCTGTTTTTGAATTTCTTGCCGGTGCAGTGAGCCTTGCAGGTTTGCTGTAGCGCCAGGGGCCACTGTGGGAGCGAGCCTGCTCGCGAATGCGTTGCGTCATTCAACTCATCGGTCGGCTGACACCCCCTTCGCGAGCAGGCTCGCTCCCACAGGGAACTGCAGCAAATTCGATATGGCATAACCATAGACCGCATCGATATATGTGGTTATAAGAAAAATCGCTATGCTGCGGGCCAGATTTTCCTGTCGTTTTCTGGACGTTTGAATGGAATTGGCAAATTTCGGCCTGGTGATTGCCGGGCTGGTGGTGGGGTTTATCGTAGGCATGACCGGTGTCGGCGGCGGTTCGTTGATGACGCCGATCCTGCTGTGGTTCGGCATCAACCCGGCGACGGCGGTAGGTACCGACCTGCTGTACGCCGCGATCACCAAATCCAGCGGCGTCCTCGTTCACAGGAAGAACAAGAACATCGACTGGGCCATCACCGGCTGGCTGACCCTCGGCAGTGTGCCGGCCGTGGCCATGACCCTGTGGTTCCTCAGCACCCTGCACACCGCGCCGGACGCGATGAACGCCATCATCAAACAGGCGCTCGGCTTCGTCCTCTTCGCCACCGCCCTGGCAATCTTCTTCAAGAAACGCTTGCTCGAATTCGCCCACAAACGCGCGGGTGGCAACTACAATCCGAGCGGTTCGCGCCTGAATATCATGACGGTGATCACCGGTCTGATCCTCGGCACCATGGTCGCCCTGACCTCGATCGGCGCCGGCGCACTGGGCACCGTCGCCTTGTTCATCCTCTACCCACTGCTGCCAACCCGCCGCCTGGTCGGCACCGAAATCGCCCACGCCGTACCCCTGACCCTCGTCGCCGGCCTCGGCCACGCAAGCATGGGCAACATGGACTGGGGCGTGCTGGGCTTCCTGCTGATGGGCTCGCTGCCCGGCATCTGGCTCGGCAGCCACCTGACCGGACGCATCTCCGACGAAGTCCTGCGCCCGTGCCTGGCGACGATGCTGGTGTTGATTGGTTACAAGTTGGCGTTCTGATTCAGCCTGGAGAAAACACTTCCAATGCAGCGGCCGTAGGGATGTGCCGATGATCGCTTGCGTCATGTTGCGCAAAGCGCTCCCTGACCTAAGCTTCTGACAGGGCAATGCCTTTTTGCCAGACGCCGCCGGAACAATCGCCACGATGCGCAATCAGTAGTGCGTGGATATCAAAAGGAGATGCGCATGCTCATCAGGTCCCTGACCCTGACCCTCTTGCTGGCAATCGCCGGCCCCCTGTTCGCCGCCGACAGCGATTCACCCCTGGCCGGGGACGTGGGCCGCGCCCGCCCGCTGATCGTGATTGCGCAAAGCACCGTCGACCCGGTCTGGCTGAGCCTGAAGAAGTCGCTGGAAGATCCGGCCAACAAAAAGGGCGTCACCGACCGCAACATCAAGGTCTACACCATCCTCAGCATGTCCGGACAGCTCGACGGCAAGGACATGGGCCAGCAGGACACCATGGCCCTGCTGCGTTCGCTGAAGCTCGGTGCCGGCGCTTATCCAAAAGTGTTCCTGGTGGGCAAGGACGGCGAAACCAAGCTCTCCGCCTCGGGTGATGAAGCCAAGGCATTGAGCCTGGCGAAAATCTTCGAAACCATCGACGCCATGCCCATGGCCGAAAAAGAAGCCGCCGCTGCGGCCGCCGCCGCACAAACGCCTGCCGCCACCGAGCCGGAACCGGCCAAAGGCGCGAAGGGCAGCAAACCGGCGAAACCGAGCAAACCGCCGCAGATGCCGGATGATTGATTGCGCGTTGACTGAATGAAGCAAAATCCTTGTGGGAGCTGGCAAACCAGCTCCCACATTTTTTTGTGAAGTGCGCAGTTCAAATGTGGGAGCGAGCCTGCTCGC
>NZ_WBRZ01000243.1:0-8193 GCF_008923895.1 Pseudomonas sp. GXM4 | reverse complement strand
AGTCGACCGCGTGCTTTCGGGGGGAGCGAGCCTGCTCGCGAAGAACGATAACGCGGTTTCAGCTCTGCGGATCCACCCGATCCAGCGCTCGATTCACCGCCAGCTCGGCCAGCATGACAATCTGCTGAATCGCCAACGCCGTGCTGCGCTGAAACCCGCTCAACTCGCCAGCGAAATTACTCGCCATCGCACTCGCTGACGCCAGCGACTCACAGGCATGCGCCAACAAGCTTTCGGTATCAACATTGGGCACCACCATGAACAGCGTGCTGGGCGGGTGCGGTTTTGCAGGTTCGGGGCAGAGATAGAAATCGAGCGCGCGTTTTATCGCTTCGCGGTTTTTCACAAGATCGTCGGCGCGCATGGCGTCTTCGAGCGGGGTGGCGGGGGATGGGGGTGGGTCTGGGATCAGTTTGTCCATGACAACTCCTACTTGGCTGTGACGCCCTCTTCTGTCGTTTCCACACGACAAAAGGTGGCAGCTGTACGCAGGGTGGAAAACCGATAAGTAGGCAACCGGCCAGACCAAAGTCTGCCCACGCACAGCCGCCGCGACACAGTTTGCAGACGAACGAACACGCCGACAACGATTACGGTAGCAATGCAAAGCAACTACTTGAATTTCAGGTTTCCACACCTGGCCGCTGAGTTGTCAGCGACAGCCAGAGACTAGTGACCCGACGTCCGACGGACAACCTGAAAACCTTGTGGGAAGGTTCTGGCAAATCAGACACAGATTTAAACAATCAAAATCAAAAGCACCCTCACCCTAGCCCTCTCCCAGAGGGAGAGGGGACCGATCGAGTTGTTTGGGCGAAGTACACCGACCTGAAATACCGAGTTGAATACAGATTTTGAAGCAGATCAAAAGCACCCTCACCCTAGCCCTCTCCCAGAGGAGAGGGGACCGACCGAGTTGTTTGGGTCAGGTATGCCGACCTGAGATACCGAGTCGAATGCAAATTTTGAACAACCCGCAAATCGGCTCCCTCTCCCTCGGGAGAGGGCTGGGGTGAGGGGCGAATCCAGCGCAAAACAAAAGCCAGACACCGCATGCTTTTCACCGCTCAAAACAATGAGCGCAAGCTCGAGTAGCTTTTGATCTTGATCTGGGAGCCCGTCGGCAGGCTGAGTGGAGGGATTGATCCGGGCGTGGGAGCGCAGCGACCGTCTGGCGCAGCCAGACACAGCGCAAGGAGGTGCAGCGAAGCAAACCGGAGCCGCTGCGCCAGGATCGATCCCGGAGCGAAGGAACCCCGAGCCCCAGCGAGCGGGCCGAACGTCAGGGCGAAGACCTTTTGGTTCCTTTGAGCTGGGCCGGCATTCCGGCGTTTGCCAAAAGGGACTCGCCGTAAGGGCGAAACCGCCAGCCGCAACACCCGAAGAAACGGATATTCACCCCAACCACCCAAAGCATGGTCGGCCCAAAGGCCGCCAAGTCAATGCGCCGTAACCCGCTGCCGCCCCGCCGAACTACCAGGAGAAAGCGCCAAAGCCAACTGCGTCCGATTATGCATATGCGTCAACCGCAACACCTGCGACACATACAACTTCACCGTGTTCTCGGTAATCCCCAACTCACAGGCAATCTGATAATTGGTCTGCCCCTTGCCCACCAACCGCGCCACATCCAACTGCCTGGGCGACAATTGACTGAACACCGCCGGCATCTCCACGGACTCAGGCTCACCATCACTCACCACTGGCACGGGCGAGCGCCGCACCTTGTCCAGATCCTGATAAAGGTCATCAATCGACTCGGACAAAAACTGCAACTTCTGATTCAAATGCCCCAGATGCAGATTCTTCTGCCGTTCCTGCAAAGCCAGTTCCTGGCGCTGCACACCCTCAAGCAACTCTGCCAGATCGATCGGCTTCTGATAGTAATCGGCAATCCCCGCACGCAACGCCTTGATCACATCCTGCTTGTCAGCGCGCCCGGTGAGCATGATCGCCTCGAACACCCGCTGCTTGCCGGCCAGCCGCTGCAACGCCTGGATCAACTCGATGCCGTCCATGTCCGGCATGTGCAAATCACTCAGCACCAGACCGATGTCCGGGTCCGCCCTGAACAGCTCGATGGCTTCAAGACTCGAGTCGCACGGCACGCAACGGTAGCCACTGCTCTCGAGAAACTCACAGAGTTCTTCGACGATCAGCGGCTGATCATCGACCACGAGGATTTTTACCGAATTAGGCTTGTTCACGAACCACTCCATTTGCTCGGCCAACGCTGACGGTTCCTGCACTTTGGTGGCGTATTCGCCTGAATTGAAAGTAGACCCACTTTCCGACTATGTACATAGGACTAGTGGCACCCCGCGATCAGGTGATCCAGTACAGCGAAAGCACTACACCTACCCACACGAACGGCGCAAATGGCAGCTTTTTTGACTTGTCCGGGGCCAGATGACGCACATGCTCTCTAACTCCTTGAGCCATATGAGGCCAGACTTTTGGCGCGAGCAGCAGCCACAGCACGCTGGCCACGCCCGCGCCGATAAACGCGCCAAGAACGAATACGCCGTTCGTCGCAAGAGCCAGGGCTGTCATTAATTTCACATCGCCGGCGCCCATGCGGCCCAAGAAATAACCCGGCAGCGTCAGCAGCAGAGCGATCAGGCAGGCCCAGCCGCCCTGACCCGTGTCGGCGCCCAACCAAGTAGTGCCAGTCGCCAACAACCAGACCAACGCCAGCGCACCTACGCCCAAGGTCAACATGTTGGAAATTCGCCGCTGCCGGGCATCTTGGGCGGCGCAGATCGCCAGCCAGATCAGAACAAGGGAAATCTGCATCCGCTGAAAGCCGTCCGTTTTGCCTGATTGATTCTATGCTGATACTACGCAGTGACTGTCAGGGTAGACGCACGCATGAAAAACGGCTTTCGCAGGTCGCAAAAAGGTGCGGTGGCGATCGAATTCGCCTTGGTGTTCATCATCTTTTTCGCAGTGTTTTACGGGCTGGTCAGCTACGGCCTGCCCTTCGTGATGATGCAATCGTTCAACCAGGCCACTGCCGAGGCGGTGCGCCGCAGCGTTGCGGTCGACCCGACCACGCCGAACTATTCGACGGTGGTGGTCAACACCGCCAATGCCGCGCTGACCCAGCAACTGCAATGGCTGCCCTCCGCCTTGAATCTGGTGGTCGGCACCGACACCAGTGCGGCATACGACGCGGGGACTGGCACCCTGACCGTCAGCGTCAATTACCCGGTGAGCAAGCTCAATCAGATCATGCCGTTTCTGGTGCTGCCCGGGATCGGCACGGTGCCCAATCTGCCGACGCACCTGACCGCCCGCTCGAGCCTGCAATTTTGACCGCCGGCGATAAGCTTTTCGGGCGCTTGCTCAAGCGCGCCCCCGTCGCAGCCCACGACTTGCCGGACCACCTCGGCGCGCCGCCGATCGGCCTGCATTTTTATCTGAATGGCAACGGCGATGTATTGCAGATCGCCGGCCCGCTGCGGCATTTGCTCGCCCAGCACAAACCCCAGGGTCAGCCGCTGCCGCTCAGCGCCTATCTGCTGCCGCATAGCCTGTTGACCATCGAAGGTCAGCCCAGAGACTGGCAGGGGCAACTCCTCGATCTCGACTTTTCCGGGCTCAATGGTCAGACCCTGCACCTTCGCGGCTGGGTGCAGCCACTAAACGATGGCTGGCAACTGCAGATGCTCGACATCGCCGACCTGTTGCTCGAACGTCAGCAAGCGCGCGACCGCGACGCCTGCCAGGCCCTCGCCGCGCAAGTCAGCGATCGTCTGCGCACCTGCAGCCTGACGCGTTTGCCGATGGTGCTCGGCGAACAATTGCAGGCCATCGCCCAGCGCTGGCACATCCCCTGCCTCGCCGTGGCGCTGCTCGATGAACAGGCCCAGGGCTGGCAGATTCATCAACAGTTTCGTGGCCACGACGCCCCGCAACTGTGGGAGGACGGCCAGCCATTGGGCACGCCGCTGGACAGCCTCAACGGCAGCGCGCCGCAACGCCTCGCCGGCCCGCAGGGCCGCTATGAACATTCGCGATTGCAGGCCACGTTCGGCAACGCCAACGGTTTCGCCGTGCCCTACAGCAATGACCAGGGCGTGGTCGCGTGGCTGCTCTGCGGGTTTTATACGGTCGACAACGTGGCGCCATGGCTGACCGATCGCGACTGGCTGACCTTGGCCGGTGCGCTGGCCGGACCGCTGCTCAGCCGCTTGCGCGAGCAGCGCCATGTGCAATCGATGGAGCGTCTTGATTCCCTGCAAAACCTGCTCGGCACCGGCTGGTGGGAAATCAGTGCCGAAGAGCAGATTGCGCTGGCGCCGACGCTGGCCTCGGCACTGAATCTCAGCGATCGCCTGCTGCCGGTAGAGGACTGGCTGTCGCTGTTTCATCCCGCCGACCGCGATGAATTGCGCAGCCGTTTGCGCGCCCTGCAATGGCAGGGCGAAGCGCTGACCCTGAGCGTGCGTCTACACCACGCGGAGGCCGGCGCAGCAGTGACGTGGTATCGGATTCAGGGCCAGGTCAGCGGCAAGGGCGAACATCGGCGTCTGGTCGGATTCATGCTCGACATCAGCGACATCCAGAATCAACAACAGCGCGCCGCCGCCGCCCATGCGCGGCTGGATAATCTGATTGCCAGTTCACCGGCGGTGATCTACGTGCAGCGCTATGCAGAAGGCGCGCTGATCCCGGCGTTTTTCAGCGCCAGCCTGCAACCCTTGCTGGGCTGGACGCTGGAAGATTGCGACACGACAGCGCTGGTCGAGCGCGTGCATCCCGACGACCGCGAACTGTATTTCCAGCGCAACCGCCAGTTGCTGCGCGAAGGCTCGGTGCGTGCGCGTTATCGCCTGCGCGACAACCGTGGCGAGTATCACTGGCTGCTCGATGAAGCGAAACTGCTGCGCAACGATCTCGGGTTGCCGGTCGAGGCGGTGGGCCTGTGGCTGGACGTCACCGACGCGACGCTTGCCGCCGAGCAGGTGCGGCAAAGCGAAGAGCGTTACCGGATTCTGGTCGAGGACTCGCCGGCGATGATCTGCCGCTATCGCCCGGACCTGACGCTGATCTTTGGCAACCGACCGTTGGCGACTTATCTGGAATGCACCCCGGAACAACTGCCCGGGGTTGATCTGGGTGGGTGGATGTCCGACGAACAGCGCGCAGCGTTCGTTCAGCGCTTGAGCCAACTGACGCCGCAACAGCCAGTGAGTACAGCGGAAATCAGCCTGCAATTGCCCGGACGCGAACACGCCTGGTGGGTGTGGTCAGATCGCGGCGTGTTCGACGAGCGCGGCCAGTTGATCGAAGTGCAAGCGGTGGGCCGCGACAACACCGAGGTGCGCCGCTCGCAACAACAACTCACCCAAAGCGCGAAAATGGCCACCCTCGGCGAAATGGCCACCGGCCTCGCCCACGAAATCAACCAGCCGCTCAACGTGATGCGCATGGCCATCGTCAACGTGCTCAAGCGCCTCGGCAACGGTGATGTACAGGTCGATTATCTGACCGACAAACTCAACCGCATCGACGCTCAGGTTCAACGCGCGGCTAAGGTGGTCGACCACATGCGTGGGTTCGGTCGCCGCTCGGAAATCGAACAACAATTGTTCAACCCGGCCCAAGCCATCGAAGGCACCTTGTCACTGCTGGCCGAGGGCATGCGCGGTAAAGGTGTCGATTTGCGCATCAGCGAGACTGCTTTCGAGGCGCAGGTGCGCGGCTACGTCGATCAGCTGGAGCAGGTGCTGATCAACCTGATGGTCAACGCCCGTGACGCCCTGCTCGGCAAGCGCGAGCACCACCCGGCATTCAAACCGTGGATTTCGATCTACGCCGAGCGTGACGAGGAAAGCGTGCGGCTGTGGGTCGAGGACAATGGCGGCGGTATCGATCCGCGTTTGCTGGAGCGGATCTTCGAGCCGTTCTTCACCACCAAACCGATTGGCGTCGGCACCGGCCTGGGCCTGTCGGTGAGCTACGGCATCATCGCCAACATGGGCGGCCAGTTGAGCGTGCGCAACTCCACGGAGGGCGCACGGTTCTGCATCGAATTGCCGATTGCCACGGATGATCAGATCACCAGATAGGCCTTGCCGGTCTGCCCGCAGGTCATGTTGGCGCCCACCTCTGTATCCATCAGGTTGATGCCCAGGCCTTTGAGCAGATTATTCAACAACGGGTCGAGCAAGGGACTGATCAAACCGGTGATCACTGGCAACAAGCGGTTGCTGACGTCGCTGATCAACGAAGCCACCCCAGTGACGATAGCGCCCAGCGGATTGCTGCCCACGGGTTTGTAGACGATCAGGTTGATGCCCGACAGGGTGTTCGCCAGGCTGCCGACGATGTTGCTGGTCGGCGCGGCCGGTAGCACGCTGGGCGGCAGTTTCAGATTGGCCGGGGTGGCGAAGGGTGTGGCGCTGGAGAACAGCAGATTCTGCATAGACTGCGCGACGCTGGTGTCGAGTTTGATGGCGATGCCGCCCGCGCCGTACTGGACGCGGGAGGCGGCATCGCAACTGCCGATGCCGAGAATCCTGTGGCAGGTGATGATGCCGAGATCGACCAGCGGCAGCGGCGCCACCGTTGGTTCGGCGACTGAAGAGAACGCCGCGACAGGATCGATCTTGCCGAGTTTGAGATCTGCCAGAGAGGTTGTTGTGGCGGCAGTCAGGCTTTTGCTGCCGCTGTCGTCGGTCGGGCAGCGGTAATCGGTGACATAGCTTTTCGCCCCGCCGGCATCCAGCGCGATGTCGATCTGCGGTGAGGGCAGCAGCTTCGGATCGAGCTGTTGGCAGCCGGCACCCAACAGGCAGAACACTGAATTGATTGTGTCCACCAGATTCAGGCTCAACAGCGCATTGAGCGTCGGCGTTAGCATACCGACCAGCCCTGATACCGCGTTCGTCAGCCCTACGACTCCCGTCAACACCGGCAGATTCACCGACAGCAGCGTGCGCACCTGCGCGGTGCGCACATAAATTCGGTCCGGTCCCAACGGATCGGCCTTGGCCCGCGCCGGATCACCAATCGCCGAGAACTGCGGCGGCTCGATCACCTTCACCCGCACCGTGACACCGGCCAGCCCCAGCACGTTGACCGGCAAGGTCGCCGCCACCGCGCTCTTGCTGTTGGCCAGTTGCACCACGCCCTGCACCAGTTGCAGCAATTGCAGGTTGGCATCCAGCCCCGCCGCCGTGGTGCCGGTTTGCAGTTGCAGGATCTCGCCGGGTCTGACCGGCGCCGCATTGATGGCGGCGGCCTGCAACTGGCCCAGCGCGGTGACCACTTGCGCGGTCGCGCCGTTGAGTTGCACTACCGTCGCTGCGGCCTGAATCAACTGCGTCACCGTCGCTTGGGTATTGAGCAACTGCGTGTAATTGCCAGCACCGACGTTGAGGTCGATGGCCAGTTGATCGAGGTATTTGAGCAGGTTGATATCGGTGTGCAGCAAGCCGTCCCAGCCCACCGCCGTGAGGTTGACGTTGCCGCCGAGCAACCCGGAAAAGAGCGGATTGAGGATGTTCGACTGCGCCGTGTCGATGCTGGCGAGGGTGCTGCGAATATTCAGTTGGGCGACGGTCGGCTGCGGTTTGGCCGCGACTGCCGAAGCATTGAGCGTGGTATTGAGGCTGACCGGCGTGGCACTGAACAGCGCCTGCACACCGCCAGCAAAACTGCTGGTGACCGTACGACTGGCAGCGACTTTGACTGCGCTTGATTGCGTGGCATCGACGGTGAAACTGCGCAAACCGCTGGCAGCGGTGGCCAGTGTGCCGCAGGTGGTCGCGAGTGTATTGGCGGCGTCCACCACGTAACCGTTGCGCAGCGCACTTTGCCCGGCATAACTGGCGGCGGTCAGCCCGGGCAGGCAATTGCCGCCGCGACTGACCGCTTCGAGGGCGGCGGTATCGACGACCCGCTGCAATTTGCGCTGTTCCATGTACAAGCGACCGCTGTCGACCACCAGCAACATCATCACCAGCGCCAGACTCAGGGTGGCAGCCGCCATCAAGCCGATCGCCCCGCGTTGCCGGGCCGGGCCGTTGCCTTGCGATCCTCGCGACATGGCGCACTCCTTTGCCGGCGCAGTGCCGAGCGCTACCTCCGTTGGTGAAAATGAGTGTAGACGCGGCTGCCGACAATGCGCTGTTGGCATGGCAAACCACCGTAGGAGCTGCCGAAGGCTGCGATCTTTTGATC
>NZ_WBRZ01000242.1:0-8217 GCF_008923895.1 Pseudomonas sp. GXM4 | reverse complement strand
GTAACAATTACTTAAAGAATCAATGGAGTTTTTCTGTATGGGCCCATGGCTCGATAGCATCACCGGATGGCTCGGCGCCAATCCGCAGTGGCTGGCCGCAGCGGTATTCATCGTGGCGTGCGTGGAATGTCTGGCGATCGCCGGGCTGATCGTGCCGGGCACGGTGCTGCTGTTTGCCGTGGCGGTGCTGGCCGGCAGCGGCGCGCTGTCATTGAGCGAAACGCTGCTGCTGGGCTTTCTTGGCGGCATTCTTGGCGACCTGATTTCCTACTTCCTCGGCCGCCATTTCCACCAGAACATCCGCCGCCTCCCCGGGCTACGCCATCACCCGGAATGGATGGCCGGCGCCGAGTCGTACTTCCAGCGCTATGGCATCGCCAGCCTGCTGGTCGGGCGTTTCATCGGCCCGCTGCGGCCGATGCTGCCGATGGTCGCCGGGATGTGCGACATGCCCTTCCCGCGTTTCTTCGCCGTCAGCCTGCTGGCCGCTGCGGGCTGGAGCCTGGCTTATCTGTTGCCGGGCTGGGCCACGGGCGCAGCGTTCCGCCTGCCATTGCCTGAAGGTTTCTGGCTCGAAGCCGGAATTGTCGCGGCCAGCATTGCGGTGATGGTCGGCCTGAGCGTCAACAGCAGCGTGCGCCGCCATCGTCGCGCGACAATCTGGATCGGCGGCATGAGCCTGTTGATCCTGATCGGGCTGTTTATCGGCTATCCATACCTCACCGCGCTCGACAACGGTGTGATGACTCTGGTGCAGGAACATCGCCAGCCAGCGCTGGACGAAATCGCCGTGACGCTGACCCTGATCGGCGAATTCCGCAACATGCTGCTGTTCAGCGCCCTGCTCGTCATATTGCTGTTGCTGTGCAAGCAGTGGCGCCAGGCAGTGTTCGCGGGGGCCACCATGCTGATCACCGCCATGGCCAACACCGGCACCAAGTATTTTTTCGCCCGGGTACGCCCGGAAGTGCTCAGCGATCCATTGACCACCTACAGCATGCCCAGCGGCCATGCTTCTGGCGCATTCGCCCTGTTCCTGACGCTGGGTGTCCTGGCCGGACGCGGGCAGCCGCCACGCATGCGCCTGACCTGGCTGCTGATTGCCTGCATCCCGGCATTCTCCATTGCTTTGTCGCGGGTCTATCTCGGCGCGCACTGGCCAACCGACATATTGGCCGGTGCAATGCTTGCAAGCTGCGTCTGCGCCGCGATGCTGTGGTCAAACCAGCGGCAGGCGCCGCTCAACGCCATGCCTTTCAAGATCTGGTGGCTGATCCTGCCGTCCATGGTCGCGCTGTTCGGATTCTTCGTTATGCGCCACTTGCCACATACATTGTTGCGTTACGCCTACTAAAACAGGCAATTTACAAGCGACATTTCTTATACGCCGCTCTTTCGGAACATTCCGACAAGAGCGGCGCTTGCAACCTACGCAAACTTCCTCCCTCCCGGTTAACTTTCCTGGTTATAAAACCGACATTTCCGCATTCTCGATCGACGCAAAACTAGCGTTACATATTCAAGTTGAAACATGCCTGCTCAGTGTTTCGCGCTTTTGAAAAACCGTTAGATTGATGGGCCCGACTCGGACATTTGCTGGCTATCCATATTTATTCAAACCACGCATTGAAGTTCTGCCGAGTCATACAACAATCCATTTCTTATCGAGTCTTTCATGAGTCCAAAAATACCCCGCAAGACGTCAGTCACAACGACGCATCAAACTGATGCAAACGTGCCAACGCCACATCGGCCCATGTTTGATGTCAGCAGCATTGAAATATCACCAAGAGCCGGCATCCCCGATCTTGCGCTGCACAGTACCAACTTCGACAGCGCCCTTGCCGATGCGAATCCGAGGTTGCCAGCGGTTGAAATCTTTCAGTTACCGGCACACAGCGCCTATCGCTCGGAACATTCCACTTCAATAAACGATTACTGGTTATCGGAGACCTTTGTGCGTGGAATGCAGCCTGCCGACAATGATGGATTTCGCTGGATCGTTGGCAGAAAGTTCGCAGACGTCGAATATCAGGGAGCTCTGCAAATCACGCATGTGGGTGAGGATGAAACCGGCGCATTGCGCAGCAAGTTACTCACCGAGCGCGTTCCCTCCGGACCGCGCCTGTACAAAAACGCAGACAGCCCCACCTGGCGCCTGACCGAACAACCCGCGCCAAAGCGACCGCGCCTCGCCCCCGTGACAACACCCATCAATCAAAGTCGTTACAGCCCATCCTGGCGTTCGCCGGATGCTCAGGGCTATTACGAAATGAATCCGCTATTTGGCTCACGCAAAGACGACATGCTGTTCGCCTTCCGGGATTCATATGGCAATTACATAGCGGTTGATCCTCCGGCGGGTGGATTCGCAGCGTCGCCGCTCCACCTCAAACAGTGGACCGATCACGAGATATGGCAGCTATATGGGCTACACGGCGAGGACATCGCGCGCTTTCGTGTCGAAGCCCAGGCTACCGGCACGCCGCCACAGTGGGCACGCCCCACAACCACGGAAAACCCGCGTACCGATCTGCTGCGCGACTCGTTGCGCTGGCTGCACCCGCAGATGGGCTTTGCCGAGCGCGAAGCCTTTCTGCAATCGTTCAATCTGCTGCCCAGGCAACTGTCGCGTTTGCAGCAGGAAATGGCCAGCCATCTGACGCTCCCGGCGTGGGCACTGGCGCACAAGCGCTTGCTGGAGGACGTCAGCAACCCGCAACGCTTCGACCAGTTTGCCGCCGATGCGCTCGAGCAGCTCAACCTCAAGCGCAATGCCCGCCACGATTGGTACGACGCAGAAAACAGCCTGACCCCCGAGGTGCGCGAAGCGCTGTTGAAACAGCTCGGTTATCTGCGCAACAAGAACAACTGCCTGTACCGCACGGACATTCCGGCGCTGTTTCGCGGTGACGAGCGCACGCCGTTCGAGCTGGCGAACGACGGCACCATGCTGCCGCGCTATCACCACGAACCCGGCGCGACCACGCACAAGCCGATCAGCGCGACGTTCAGTCTCCAGGCAGGACAGGGATATGCCCGCACCCCCGATCCCGAATACCTGCGTTTCAACAGCCAGACCCATAAATACCCGGGACGCGACACGGGCGACAGCGGTTCGGAAAGCGGCGCAAGCGACGCCAGTGATACACCGAGTGACTCCTCGTCAGACTGGTCGGATCCTGACAGCCCTGTGGCATGGGATCACGAACGCGGCTACCGGTCCACGCGCACGCGGCAGACGGAAATGTTTCTCTACGCGCTCGACACACGCGATCTGGAGGTCGTCCCCCACGAGGAAAACATGATGTTCAATTCCGCTGCGCGCGACACCCCGCCGACCTGGTTCCCCTCCGACGATTTCGAAGGGCTGATCTCGGTCACGCGCAGCGGCGTTTCAGCCGAGCGTGTCTGGTTACTGAACACAGACCTGACCAAGGGCGCCAGGGTCGAAGACATCAAAGAGCAGGCTGGCGCAAACGCTGATCGCATCGAAGCGGCCACCCATGCCGGGCACTTTAACCGGTTCGAATACGACCAGTTGATCGACCAGGTGGAGACGGCGGGCCTGCCGATACTCAGACTCTCAGGCAACAAGGACGAGTTTGCCCATGACATCGCCTGGCCCGAACTTCAAATGCTCAAGTAAAGCCGCCAGGGAAACCGGCTCCTCATGCACACCATTAAAGGATTAATACGTGTCGAAACTCATCGTTCCCGCGGCTCATGTCGCCCACGTGCGCGCGCTTCAAGTTACCCCCATAGACGCCTCGGCCAATGCCCATACGCCGTCCACGCCCATGCCCGATCGAGCGGACGTGCCAGGCGAGGTGCCTGACAGCCCCCCATCCCTTCGCCAGACTCTGAAGGCAATCGACAAACACCTGGGCCCACTGCGTATCGGCGAGGTCGTGATCAGTCGGGTCGAGTTGCAAGCGCTGGGGGCGACCGTAGACGGTCAACCTGTCAGTCCGGCGAATGCCAACATGAAGCGCGTGGATCAGGCTTTTCTGGACGGACTCCATTTCGAGTCCGCAAAGGTGCAGTCCCGCTTGCAAGCCGTGGACTTTCCCGACAATGACATGGCGGCACTGCTGTTCTATGAGATTGCCTGCAAGCGCTCGGTCGATGCCGGCCCATTGTTCGTCAGTGATACGCCGCTGGTTTCGGGCAGCGCCATGGATCGTCTCAACAAATTGGGCAAGGCTGCGCAAAAGCTGGAAATCCACCGGGCGGACACGTTTGAACACGCGCCCGGCTGGATCAACAAGACCAAAAGCTATTTGATGAGCGGCGCAGGAGTCGGCATGCAAGCCTTCGGCATCTACAGCGGCTACATGGCCCTGACCGATGCGATCAAAAAAGGCGAGGCGCTGGAAATGCTCTACTACGGCGGATCCATCGCCGCAGAACTCGGCTCGCTGATCATTGAGCGGGGTCTGGCCAGAACAGGCCAGGCGATGCTGACCCAGGGCAGCAATGTACTGAGGGGTTTTGCGCTGACCTCGATCGGCAAATACATGAGCCGTGGCGCGGGAATGTTCGCCAGCGCGATCACCTTGCCGTTCGACATCGTCGACGCGATCAAATCGTTCAACGCCGCCGCCGCGTCATCGGGCAAAGAAGCTCAGGACCATTATTTCAGCGCTGCCCTGAGTGTAGCGGGCGCTGGCATCAGCCTGGTGCTGGGCGTCGCCGCGCTGGCCGGTTTCGGCAGTGTTGCCGGCCCGCTCGGCCTCGCGGCTGCCGCACTGCTCATCTCCGGTTCATTGATCTATCAAGCCGCCAGGGTCGTCGACCAGATCGATGATTACATCGAACTGACAACACTCGAGCGTCTGCGCTCGGGATGGTTCGCTTTTACCGGCAAGGAACTGGACACCGAAGTGATGGATCGCTTCAAGCTGTCCAGGCTTTCCAGTGACTACGAAAAACAGCTCGAACTGTCGGCCAAAGACATGCTTGCCGGCGCTTACAGCGACTCGATCGCCCAAGTGGTCAATGGCGCGTTTCGCGCCGAATTGCGCCCTGTCGAACTATGGCGTTACCAGTGGGACGAAAGCGTCGGGCAGCTGCCGTTCAGACTCGACAGCCAGGCGGTGATCGTCGGCGGCGACGATATCATCGATGCAAGCCATG
Source organism: Pseudomonas sp. GXM4 (assembly GCF_008923895.1). Lineage (NCBI taxonomy): Bacteria > Pseudomonadati > Pseudomonadota > Gammaproteobacteria > Pseudomonadales > Pseudomonadaceae > Pseudomonas > Pseudomonas sp. GXM4. Next base: position 3,078 of record NZ_WBRZ01000242.1, on the reverse strand, counting down.
GATTACCCGACAACCTCAAGGGCGTTGTCAACGGCAGTGCAGGCGAAGGCAAAGGCGTGTTCTGGCGCCTGGGCGACGGCAATGACCGTGTCACTGGCGTCAAGGCGCAGCCCAACCTGTTTACCTACCGCCAGGGACACAAGGCGCTCAGCGGTGGCGACAAAAACGATGCGTTCTATCAGCAGGTCGCTGACGAGGAACTGGATCGGCTGACCAAACCGCCGCACATCAATGTGCTGGATGGCGGCGACGGTAGCGATACGTTTGCGTTTGAAGGCCAGCGGCCGGCCACTGATACACGACACATCGGCCATCGGATTGACTTGCCGAGCGGCAAGGTCACGCTGCGTGGTCTGGACCCGGAAGGCCCAGGCATTGAAGTCGCGCACCTGACATCGTTCGAGAACGTTTCGACGCTGCGCAAAGGCAGCAGCCACGTCATCGGCAATACCGAGGCCAACCAGATCTCCGCCCATGGCCATGATCGCGTCAGCGCCGGTGCCGGCAACGACACGATTGCCATCTATGGCCTCGAATGTCACGTGGACGGCGGTAGCGGCGTCGATCGCTATTACATCGCTCACACCAACGCACGCACGACAATTACCGAGGACAGCGCGCATTCGAGCGTGATCGAGTTGGGCTGGCCGCACGCGGTGATTCAGCGCTGGCAGATCATCGGCACCTCGCTGGTGATCAATTCCTTGCGCGGCAAGGACGGCGACGACCCAGACCACGTGCTGACCCTGGAAAACGTCTATCGAATGGTCGACGGCCAGCGTCGGCTGCATAACGATCGATGGCTGTTCCGCACCCAGGATGGCTACGAACTGCTGGCTCAGCTCCCTCAGGAACCAGGTCCAGCGCTGAGTCAGGACATCGATGTCGCCGTGACAGTCATTGGTCAGCCCGCCCCTGCCCCGGCGATCGTCAATGGCGGTACGGTGACGATCGACGATCAGAGCCTGGGCCGGCATTTTGTCACCCGTACGCAGCGCGAGGTCGAATTCGTCATCGCACGCAGCGGCACCAGGCCGCGCAGCGTTTTTCTGGACTACGGCGACGACGAAATCATCGACGTCGAGCTCAGCTATGCCGTCCAGGTGCGCAAAGGCGTTTCGGGCAATACTCACCTGACCTACAAAGACTTCTGCCTGTCGCTGCGGTTGCCGGCAAAAGTGCTGGCATTCAAGGGCGTGATTCAACCGATCGCTGCCGCCACCGGGTACAGCGGGCGCAACAGCCTCAAAGTCACCACGCCGCAATTGGCGCAAGACATCGTTGTGGTCATGCGGGACGGAGTGTCCTATCGCCTGCAACTGCCGCACCTGGACTACGAAGCGGACGCCAACAACCCCGGCGCACGACAGGTCAGCACTCGAAGCTGGCTGAAACGGCGCAACGGCAAATACCCGTTCACCCGGCCCGCCATCAGTGAGAAGCCGCTGCTGACCGATCGACCCAGCAAAATCGTCATCGAATCCCGGGCGCATACCGGCATTTATCTGCTTGAGGGTCATAGCGCGACGTACGACATCTACCTGGCCAGCAACTGCATCGTGCGCCTTGCCACACCTGGGGCTGCGGCAAAAACGGCCAACGCCTCAAGCTGGAATCTGTACACCAGGACAATGGACGAAACCGTCACTCGCGACGAAATCCAATTGCAGGACAACCGCTTGCGCATCGCCAGCGTGACTGTGCAATTGCCGGATATCGGCGATGACACACCGGTGGAATCGGTCAGCGTGGCGACCACCGCCGGCAATCTTTATCAAGTCTCGCTGCTGTTCGAGATGTTGCAGCTGTACGTGATCAATGCCCAAGGCTACGCCAGCGTCGATGCGCTGTTGGCCGATATCGAGCAACACCGGCAGCGCAACGAGTTGGCAGCGCGGGTCTACGTGACTCACATCGGCTACCAGCCCGACACAGTGGGCACGCTGGTTTACAACTCGGTAAACCGCCACTGGAGCCTGCTGACTGACCGGCAGACACGCGTCAAACGCGAAGACCTGTTCATCCCCGTCCACATCAACTGACCGCGCGCTGCCGGTTTCAACAACGTGCCGGGATGGACCTGACCTCCATTCCGGCACTTGCACTCAGCGGTCTGCCATGTCGCCGCTGGAGCCTTACCTGCAAGACATCGACGGGACTTTACGCCCCGATGCAGACGGTCTGAAAGAATACAAGGGGCGCAAGTTCGCAGACATCGCCAACGACGACGGATCGGCCGCAGGGCAGACAGTGATGGTGGCGTACCACGATCTGATCAAAGCCTGGCGCGCCAGATTGCCCAGTGAACGGACGGGGGGCAATCACAACAATTCATACGATCAGTTGATCGATCGCGTAACTGCCTCCAAGGGCCCCATAGTGAGGCTGCCCAAGGGCAGGAAAGGATGTTCCAACGATATAGTCTGGCCCGTTGCTGAACATCATCGGCCGTGAAATCCAGACGCCATTCGATAACGAATGGCGTCTGTCCTTCAATTGCGGCGTTGCGCTATTTGAGCACGCTGATCACAAACCGTGCCGGTTTTGGATTGAAGGCGTTATGCCCTGTCCCGTTGGGGTTCGCGTCGAGGAATTTGCTCATGCCATCGCTTACCTGACGATACAGCGGTTTATCTTTCGGCTCGCTGTTCAATTCGATATAAGCCGGGCCGGATGCGATATTGCTTAAAGAAGCCTTGGCCACGCCGTAGGTACTGATTGAATAAAGTTGTGCCGGAGCGCTGGTGCTGACCAGCAAATTGTGTGTCTTGTCTTCGATGAATAATCGCGCACCGTCAAACACGCCCGGATGGATCACTTGGATTGCGTAAAAATTACCTTCAGGAACAAACTTCAACAGTAACGGAGCATCGTCCTCATTGTCAGCCAGGGTGATAAGGGCGGATGTCCGCGAGTCGGCCAACCCCACTTCAGCATCGAGTTTTTCGCATTGAGTTATGCGCTTGTGGCGCAGGGTCTGTTGCAGGCGTTGCTGATTAAGAACTACCGGAAGACCGTCCAGATAAAGATTGGCGCTGAAGCTTTCATTGTTTACTTTTGCCAAAGACATAGAACTAC
>NZ_WBRZ01000241.1:0-8220 GCF_008923895.1 Pseudomonas sp. GXM4 | reverse complement strand
ATTCGGTTTCAGCCTCAGCGCAAAACCAACGTCATACGCGGAAGTGGCTGACCATCTGCTGCAACTGACCACCCAACCGCGCCAGTTCAACACTCGACGCTGCCGTCTCATCACTCGCCGCTGCGGTCTGTTCGGACACGTCACGGACGTTGATGATGCTGCGGCTGATCTCTTCGGCCACGGCGCTTTGCTGTTCGGCAGCGGCGGCGATCTGCTGGTTCATCGACTGGATGTTCGACACCGTGCGGGTGATGTTTTCCAGTGAGGCGCCGGCCTTGCGCGTCAGGGCGACGCTGCTGTCGGTCAGCGCGCGGCTGTTGTTCATCACTGCAGAAACCTGCTGGGTGCCGTTCTGCAGACCGGCGACCAGACCTTCGATTTCCTCGGTGGATTTCTGCGTACGCTGGGCCAAACCGCGCACTTCGTCAGCAACCACGGCAAATCCACGCCCGGCTTCACCGGCACGCGCTGCTTCGATCGCGGCGTTGAGTGCGAGCAGGTTGGTCTGTTCGGCGACAGCCTTGATCACGTCCATGACGCTGCCGATCTTGTCGCTTTCCTGTTGCAGCACGCTCATCGCTTCGGTCGAACGCACCACTTCGCTGGCCAGACGCTCGATCTGTGCGATGGCCTCATTCACCACCTTGTCACCTTCACGGGCCTCGCCGTCCGCAGCAGCGGCGGCTTGCGACGCTTCTTCGGCGTTGCGCGCAACTTCCTGCACGGTGGCAGTCATTTCGTGCATGGCGGTGGCGACCTGATCGGTCTCGACTTTCTGGCTGTTCACACCGGCGCTGGTCTGCTCGGTCACGGCCGACAACTCTTCAGCGGCGCTGGCGATCTGAGTGACGCCGTCGCGGATGCCACTGATCAAATCACGCAGGGTCACGCCCATGCGCGCAATGCCTTGCTGCAACACGCCGAGTTCATCGCGACGGGTAACGGTGACATTCTGGGTCAGGTCGCCGCTGGCGATGCGCTCGACCACGGCCAGGGTTTCCTGCAACGGCCGGGTGATCTGACGGGTGATGATCACTGCTGCAATCACGCCAACCAGCAGCGCCAGCAACGTGCTGATCAACTGGAAGGTGCGCGCCTGAGCGCTTTCAGCATCACGGCGATCAAGCTGGATCTGGTACAGCTGCTCGCTCAGAGCGACGATGGTGGTGCCCTGATCGGTCATTTCCTTACGCGCCTGCACGGCCTCGGTGTTGGCGTTCTTGTACGCCATCAACGCGCTGCGATAGCTGGTCAGCGCGGTTTCCAATTGGCGCAAGGCATCCTGCTGAGTCGCGGCAAATTGCGCATTCAGCGGTTTGAGGCTGGCGATGGCCGCGTCGATCTGGCCGACGGCTTTCTGCTCGGTCTCGGCGTTGCTGGTCGCGGTGTAACCACGCACTTCATAGCGCGCGAGGATGAACGCTTCCTTGGCGGCAGTAACCGCCTGGAACTGCTCGAAACGCTGATCGCTCAACTCCGACTGCTGCACGCGCTGGCTGATCGATTCGATCAGGTTGTAGGCGGTCTGGGCGTTGGCGCTCATGGTGTCGCGCGCGCTGTTGCCGGTGCGATAGGCGTTGCGCATTTTGTTCAGCGAGGTCTGGTATTCAGCGATGGTCGCGGCCTGCTGCTTGAGCAGTTTGACGTTCTCCGGACTCTTGAATTTGCTGATCAACGCCTGCTGCTGAGCGGCGAAACTTTCCAGGGTGGTCTGCACATTCTGCGCGGCGGTTTCGTCGCCGTTGGTCAGCATGTATTGCAGGCGCACCACGCGCAGTTTGGTCAGGCCAGCGTTGAGCTGGGTGATGTCGCTCATCCAGTTGCTGCGGTCGATCAGGCCGCCGAGGCTGGTCCAGCCGGTCAGCGCCAGAACGCAGGTCAGGGCCAGCACCAGGCCGAAGCCCAGGCCGAGTTTCATGTTCACGCTGATGTTACCGAACCAGCTATTCATGCAAATCCTCCAGAAACGTTGGGTTTCTTGGTCGTCAGTTAAGCTGGAAGATTGTTGTTCTTTTGAGCCAGCAGGGGTGTTAGCAGGTCTGTATCGGCCGCAAACCCGAGAGCTGAAAGGATTTTTGTCTGACAGGTTTCGCGCAACTCAACCGAGGCGCCGCGACCAGCGCTGATCCGGCGCCTCGAACCCCGGATTGACCAGCGCCGTCAGCACATGATCCTGCCAACGCCCAGCGATATTCAGATACGCCTTCGCATAGCCTTCACGCTCAAAGCCCAGTCGCTCAAGCAACCGCGCGCTGCGCTCATTGCCCGGAATGTAATTGGCCATGATCCGATGCAGATTCTGCACATCGAACATATAACTAATCCCCGCCTCCAGCCCCTCCTGCATCAAACCCAGCCCCTGATGCGCCTCATCGATGTGATAACCCAAATAACACGCCTGAAACGCCCCCCGAATAATCCCGCTGAAATTGCACGCACCAATCATCTGCTGACCGTCCGGCGACAGCAGTGCGAAATGCATGGCTAACCCGGCTTCGAAGGCGCTGGCCTGGATCTCCAAGCGACGGCGGATGTTGGCGGTGGAGAAGTAGTCGGTGGTGCGGATGGGCGACCACGCCGCCAGGTGGCGGAGGTTGCGCTGGTAGAACGCGCTTTCGAGCTCGGCTTGATCGGGGGAGAGGATGGCAAGGGTCAGGCGCGGGCAGGGCAGGGATAACAGCGGCATCGAGCGCTCCTTGGCGAGGGATCTGCTGGCAGAGTCGCGCATATGGTGGGGAGCGGCAAGATATGGAGAAGCCGAGGCGAAAAAAAGCCCGCTAGGAGCGCGGGCGAACCGTAGTTTCTTGAATGAGCGGGGGGATTTTATGGGATTGGTCGGGTGGGCGTGGTGAAGAAAAGTTTATGTCGTGCGCATCGGAGCGTGTTAACCCGATTTCAAAAAAACGATAACCGTAGTTTGCGAGTGATTCGCTATCAGGCCTAGGGGAAAAGCGCCATCTCAGCATGGCTGTATATTTAGCCAGTATTTTCTGTTGGCTTATCCCCTAAGTTATGGCTTTATGCGGTCTAAAGTCAGCTTCTTCGCCATGTCATCAATTTCACTCATGGCAGACACTTACAGCGCCAAAGGTACGCCACCACCAGAAACTCGCTGAAGAAGCTACATACCATTTGACCTGACTCCGACTGGAAGATGGTTGCGTAATGGCTCTTCTGCATCCGTTGGGTGTCACTCATCACGCAATTTGCACAAAAGCGGTTGGTAGGACGCCGAGTCCTGTAGAATCCCAGCCCGCGAAAAAGGGGGAAATATGGCTCACACGGCACAGACGAAAGAGGCACAGCAAGCGGACCAAACGGCTGCGGAATCCCCCAGCCAGGTGCTGGCCTCTGCTAGAGTCATGGCTCGCGCCCTGGTTGCCACTTTCCCGGCGGATCACCAACTAGCCCTTGCGCGTGCATTTGGTGTGCGCCTGATCGAGGCTTGGTGGTGTGGTTTGACCAGCGTCGACATCGTCCCCCAAGAGCTACGTTCACCGCTCCATCCATTCCCTACCGAGCCGCTGCCAGAGGCTGCCGCCGCACTCGCGGAAACAATTGGTCGCACTGCCGCAAAATTTAATGCAGAAACCGCCGCCTATCAAATTGGCCTCACCTATACCGGTATGCTCCCAGCTGTACATCGTGGGGAGTACGGTATTTTCTACACTCCACCTGTCTTGACTGCCCGTCTGCTCGACCAAGTAACGTTAGCTAATGTTGACTGGGCGAAGTGTCGCGTGCTTGATCCTGCTTGCGGAGGAGGAGCCTTTTTGGCACCCATCGCCCAGCGGATCATGGACGAACAGAAGCATTGCAGCCCAAAGTTTCTAATGCAGAGCATCGGCAACCGCTTGCGCGGCTATGAAATTGATCCATTCGGGGCTTGGCTTAGCCAAGTCACCTTGGATGCTGTGGTACTGCCGATTAGCCGGCTGGCGGGCCGTAAGCTGCCCGTTATGGTTACCGTCTGTGACTCGCTTCGCCGCAGTCAGCCGAAAGACCGTTTCGATTTGGTGATCGGCAATCCTCCATATGGCCGAGCCAAGCTCGACGCCGAGACTCGCGACCGTTACAAGCGCTCGCTGTATGGCCACGCGAACCTGTATGGGCTGTTTACCGATCTGGCGCTACGTCACACCAAGTTGGGCGGCGTTATTGCCTACGTCACCCCGACCTCATTTCTAGCCGGCGTCTACTTTAAAAATCTACGGGCCTTGTTGGGGCGCTCAGCGCCGCCGCTGACCATCGATTTCGTGACCGCTCGAAAGGGCGTTTTTGACGACGTGCTGCAGGAGACAGCTCTGGCGACATATCGTAAAGGCGCGGACAGTGCTCCAGTCGTTGTTGCCGAAATTGCTCCATCCATGAACGGGTTGGATGTCCAGCAGACGGGCAAGATAGTCCTCCCCGCCGACTCATCGCTTCCTTGGCTCTTGCCGCGTACGACTGAGCAGAGCGCTCTGGTCCAACGGCTGACGCGCATGCCCTACCGTCTCGCCGACTGGGGCTATGGCGTAAGTACTGGACCGTTGGTGTGGAACCGTTTCAAGAGTCAGCTTGCGCATCGCCCAAGCAGCAAGCGCCTGCCACTGATCTGGGCTGAAGCAATCACCGCCGATGGCCGTTTCGTATTCCGCGCGGATAAAAAAAATCATGCCCCATACTTCGAGCTGAAGGCCGGCGACAATTGGCTGGTGACCACTAAGCCCTGCGTTCTGCTGCAGCGCACCACGGCCAAGGAGCAAAGTCGGCGCCTCATAGCCACAGCGCTGCCTGCCGAGTTCCTAGAAAAGCATGGCGGCGTCGTCATCGAGAATCACGTCAATATGATTCGGCCGATCATCGAATCACCAAGGATTCGCGCCGATGTGCTGGGTGCATTTATCAACAGCTCGGCTGCAGACCGCGCTTTTCGCTGCGTAAGTGGGTCCGTCGCCGTCTCTGCCTACGAGCTGGAGTCTCTGCCGCTGCCATGCCCCGACGAACTTGTAGAGCTGGCTCGGCTGGTCGATGCCGGTGCTGATCGCGAATCCATTGAGAGTGCATGCAATCGATTGTTTGAAGGGGATATATAGTGCTGCCACCTTACGTACCAAGGGAACTGGTCGCTGAAAGGCTCCCGCTTATCTTCCCGGAAGGCACTCCGAATCGGATTTACTGCACTCGCGAGTTAGCTGCAAGCGCTGTATTTGCGATGTTGTATATCGGGGCTGTGGAGCACTCCAGCGTTAGGTTGGGCCCTGTGCATGTGTATCGCATGACCGATGTACAGGCGGCCAATGATAGCGATGAAGAGCGCCTCAGCTATAGATCTAACTTGCGCAAGAGGTCGTACGAGGTTCCCGGTAAGCGGTGGTACGCCGATAACACCCGTGAGCCTATTCGTGACGAGACCCTCCGCGAGGGTCTTGTAGCAGTTGGTGCCGTCATGGAAGACAAGGATGTTCCCACCACATCCGGTAAGCCTCGCTATGCTCTCAAAACTGATCTGGCTGCCTTGTTCGACCCTGCACTCCAAGGCGAGAATTTAGAGGAGGCTATTTTCAATTGGCAAGATGAGCACCTGAATAAAGGTGCGCTTGCGCGGATTTCTCTGATGCGCATGGGAGCTGCGGACCAGGAAGGCGTGCTTGTAAAGTTCCCTAATGGCGAAACGCGCACATTGTCCTATGGCCCTAGCTCGTTGATTTCTAGGGCAGTCGTCGAGGTATTTGCCAAGCAGTTTCTGGAGAAACCTGCTGTGCTTTGGCTCAGTGAGTCGAGCAACAAGGTTGCCATGCAGGACCTGCGCATGGCTTCGACCATCGGACTTGACATTCAGGCGCATAAAAATCTACCCGATTTGATTTTGGTGGATCTCGGACCGACCAATCCCCTGATCGTCTTTATCGAGGTGGTTGCTACCGATGGCGCAATTACCGCTCGCCGCCAAGATGCCCTTTTTGACCTGACGGACAATGGCGGCTTCAAGCGCTCGCAAGTCGCTTTTGTCACGGCATATGCGGATCGGGAGTCGGCAGGCTTCAAGAAGACCGCCACAGGATTGGCTTGGGGGTCTTTTGCCTGGTTCATGAGTGAGCCCGATAAAATCCTCATGCTCCGTAACGAAGTGGGTCCTCTGTCTGGCTTGAACCAGCTGCTAGGTCCTTAGGGCTTACAAGCAAGGCGCGATTGAGTGTTAGCTAGGCTCAAAAAAATACCCTTTAATGGACCAGTCTCTTGCTCCGTTTGAAAAGGATTTTGTTGGACCGGAGTGATTTCATAGGTAGGCATGCTGCGAATAATTCATCATGCGATTATTTGAAGAGCTGTGGATATTCTTTCGGAAGGTGTCTAGGGGTTGATATGGCGGATAACGATTGGACCAAAATGGCATACGCGGCAGTGCGTCAGGTCGCTCAGAGGCAGCCAGAATTCACACCCGACGACATATGGGCAACTGGACTTCAGAAACCAAGTGAAGCGCGCGCTCTAGGTGGAGTGTTGCGCCGGGCTCGCGGAGAGGGTCTCATTGAGAAAACGGGACGTGTACAGCCGACTAGGCAACCAGAAAGCCACGGTACCGATGTAACGGTCTGGCGTTCACTGATATACGTGAGCTCAATCGCATAAGCGCGTTTTTTGTTGAGCGCAGTAGTATGGAAAAGGTGACAGACTTATTTGGGAAAATAAAACTGTCACCTTTTTTCTGAAGAGCCGGGCGTTTGCGCTAGTGATTTTGAAGATGCTCAAAACGGTCGCTACTCTCGATGAGAGTCATGCGGGCGGTGTCTGAAGCAGGCGGTAAATTAAGGAGCAACAGTGGCTATTCCGGATTTTCAAAGTTTGATGCGCCCTGTGTTGAGCATCGTTCAGAACACTGCTGCGCTGCCGCTAAATGAGTTGCGCGAGCGTGTAGCCGATCAGTTTCAGCTGACCGAGGACGAACGCAAGGAGCGCCTGCCTTCCGGTTATCAGACGGTGATCAACAATCGAGTGGGCTGGGCTCGTACCTATTTGAATAAAGCTGGGCTGCTTTGCATTCCGACCAAGGGCATGGTGCAAATTACTCCGCGAGGCCTTGACGCCTTGGCCAATGGGCCGCAGCGCATCACGGTTAGCTGGCTGAAACAGTATCCCGAATTCGCAGAATTCCATACTGCCAAAGCGCAAGCAGATGATGTCCCCGCTGTGCTGAACGTTGGTGTTGCCGAAACCACTCCAGACGAGCAACTAGCAGAGGCGCATCAGGCGCTGACGCAGTCTTTGGCAGATGAGTTGCTGACGCAAGTTAGGCTGGCCAGCCCTAGCTTCTTTGAACAGTTGGTCGTCGATCTCATGATCGCCATGGGATATGGCGGCTCGCGCAAAGAGGCTGGTAAGGCGACCCAAGCGACCAATGATGACGGCATTGACGGCATCATCAAAGAAGACAAGCTAGGCCTTGATGTGATCTATCTGCAGGCCAAGCGCTGGGCCAACACTGTTCATCGCCCCGAAATCGACAAGTTTATAGGCGCCCTGACTCGACAGCGTGCACGAAAGGGCGTGTTTATTACCACCTCGGACTTTTCTGAAGGGGCTCGCACAGCAGCGCTCGGGCTGGATATCAAAGTGGTATTGATCGACGGTGTTGAACTGGCGCGCCTGATGGTAGAAAACAACCTGGGCGTGAGCATCAAGCAAGTTTACGAAGTGAAGCAACTCGACAGCGATTACTTCGCGGGCGATTGACTTGCAACATCGCTAGCAGGGGCAGTCAACGTGCGGGACATTTTTTCAAGGCTAGGACCCTGCTTAACGTGGCCTGCTACAGCTCCTATCCCAATTGATAGTGAAGGCTTGCCGACGTTCAACAATCGCTCATGTCAGTGAAACGTTTTGGGTGGGCGATTGAGCCAGTCTTTCCACGAAGGATTGCTTTTGCACTTTCAGAAGCTAAGTCTAGTGCTTGTGGGCTAGCGGCATAGACAGCCTCCACCTGCCGGTTACGTGAGAGCCTTTTGATTCTCATCATCTCTGAAAAATCGAGGTCGTGTGCATGCGGGTGTTCGTTAATCATGGCGAGACTACCCATCAGGCTGTTGCGGCAAAGTTGGGTTAAGGCTAACACGGTCATTCGAGGTATTGAGCTCTCGCGCTAGCCAGAACCCTACCTCATCGAGTCATTTTTCCTCGGCTCGCGCTTGGTCGCTATTGTCACCGCTGAATACTTATCGACTGTTGGTTGCTTGGCCG
>NZ_WBRZ01000240.1:0-8226 GCF_008923895.1 Pseudomonas sp. GXM4 | reverse complement strand
AGCCCCGCGCGACGGCGATTCAATTCCTGAGTACACATTTCGTTTTAATCGTAAGCAAACTGATCAATCAACCCCAAGCGAGGAACACGCGTATCGGGCCGCAACAAAGCGCCAGGAGCAATCACAGCGTTTGCGCCAATCTTGCAGCCGTCACCCACCAGCGCTCCGAACTTGCTGACGCCTGTGTCGATCACCTGATCTTCATGGCGGATCCTGATATCAGCCCCGTCCAGTTCGTTCCGGTAGTTGGCGATGATCGCGCCGGCTTCAATATTTACCGCTTCGCCAATCAATGAGTCGCCGACGAAGTTGAAGTGGGCAAGCTTGCTGCCATCGAGCATGAAGGTACTTTTCAGCTCACAGCTGGGGCCAACAATGCAGTTTCTGCCGAGATACACACCACCGCGAAGATAAGCGCCCGCCGCCACGAAACAGCCCTCGCCGATGATGATTGCGCCTTTGAGAACGGCGCCTTGCTCAACCATGGCGGTTTCATGAATCGCACAATAGCCGTGGCGCCGGTATCCCGGGCCGAGCGTTTCAAGCAATTTCAGAATCCGGCTCTCGCAATCCTGAACCACCGCTCAAGGGGCAGCGGAGTCCACGCCCAGTAATGGCCATTGAGCGATGTAATCTTCGATTTTTGGCGATTTCATAAGAGTCTTCCGAATAAGTGAGAGTGGGGCGTGGGTGGACTGTCGACGACTTGAACGACTCGCTACGCCTGCCAGTCGTACCTGTACAAGCATTTTCAAGGTACGGCGCAATGGATAAGACAATTACCGTAGATCAACTGGCTACCACTGATCTGAGATCAATCAACGAGATATGGCTCGGCGGGACCCATACCCAGTTATGCCTATGGCGTGCTGAACAAGTCTTCACCCACGAAATGCTCAGCGAGGGAACCCATGATCAGAATGTCCGACGCCTGTGCTTGCAGTTGGTTGACCCTGACGATCGAGAAGCAGTGGCACGTGTTGAGGCGGTAGCGCGCGAACGACTCGAAGAAATGGGCAAGCAGGGCGAGTTTTACCCGGCCGAGGCGGCGGACACTCGTCAATAGCCGCTCCGCATCTGATGAAAAGCGCTGCTGCTTAAGCAGCGCCTCAAGCGGGCTCCTCAACCCTGCGCACATCCCCCAAGGAATCACGCTGCATCGATTGCAAATTCTTTTCGATGGTTTCGCACAGCGCTTCCATTTGAATCTGGTGTTCGCTGTGGCGGAACGGACTCTGCAGATCGGTGCCGATGCGTTCGATGGCCAGCAGCATGAACCCGACCACGGTCGACGCCAGCGGCGTGAACCAGCCGAGGGATTCCACCAGACCTATCGGGACGATCAGGCAGAACAGCGAAATGAACAGCCGTGGGAAATACACATAAGGGTAGGGCAGCGGGGTGTTGGCGATCCGCTCCATGCCGCCTTGGCTGTTGGACAGATCCACCAGCGTCGACTCAAGCCGCGCCAGGCGAATACTGTCCAGGTGCCCGGCCTTGTATTCGCGAGCGAGCAAAGTCGCCGAGCCGGTGAGGATATCGTTGGCAAAGTTATTGGTTGTGCCACTGCGGGCGAATTCTTCGGCGGGAATAAACGCCCGCACCTCGTCGGGACATGGCTGACCTTGCAGGTGCGCGGCAAGACAATTCACATAAGCAACATGGCGGCGCAACAGCGTGGATTTGACCGGATTCACCTCGCCACCAGCGTCGTCCAGCAGCGTCAGCACCTGCCGGGCGAAGCTGCGGGAATTGTTGATCATCGACCCCCACAGCGTCCGCGCTTCCCACCAGCGGTTGTAAGCGCTGCTGTTGCGAAAACTGATCAATACGATCAACGCCGAACCGAGCAAGGTCAGCGGCATCAGCGGCAGATTCAGCTTGGCGTTGAGAAACAGCATGAAGTCGACGGTGACGGCGATGTCCCAGAGCAGCAACCAGAACAAAGACCAGCCCACGTAACCCAGGGTCTTGATGATCAGACGGTATTTTTTGACGATGGCAGCTTTCAAACGGAAACCTCGTGGCGAGCAGTTTGCTTAAACGCTTAAGCTCGGACGATGCCTGGCACCGGCAGTTCCCTGGTGGAGCGGTCAGCCGTCAGTCAGTCTGTAAAGTCTGGCCCTGTGCAGGGCGAATGCTTTCAAGAAATATCCTCGTCTCTCGATTCGACCGCAGATGAACCACCCGGCAAGCCGATGGCGCCGTTGACACGAATTGGCGCATTTTGGCTCGCGAGGTTTTTCTCGTCCGCCACATGAACTTTAGAAACTCCGGCAGGTTCGCCAGCTGTTCGGGGCAGTTTTCCGGCAAGTCGGGCCGAGACTGACCGTGGTTGAGCAGCGTTCTACGCAGGACGCGCAAGAATCGAAGCGGTGGCGAACGATCGATCCAGATCAGCAGATCTGCACGGGCGATGCGATTTTCCCAAGTGGTTGAATGGCCACCTTCGAATATCCAGCGCTCGCGCGCCTCGACCTCCAGGCAAAGTCGGGTCTTCTCATCCGGGCTTCGCTCGATCCAGCCTGGCTGCCAATGGATCGTGTCGATATGCACGACCGGCAACCCCGTGCACTCACCAAGCTTGCGCGCCAACGTACTTTTGCCAGACCCAGGCTGACCAACAATCATCACCCGTTGCATCGAAGCTCCTTCTCGCTCTGCAAGCTGATTTTTGGGCGGGCGATTCTACGGCAATGCCTGTCTCAGTCAATGACCGTTGAACGCTACGCTGGGTTTTGCCGCGCTCCCCCCACACTGGCTCGGCGGTCCGCCCGCTCGCCGAGCCGCCACCCCAGCAGACCCCACAGCAGTGCACACAACGCGCCGACCAGCGCTGCCATGCCTGCACCTTGGCTGAGGGCGTCCAGCGCGCTTTTTGCCCAGGCACTGATGGCGTCGCCGGCGCGGTAGACCACGGTGTCGATGAAGTTCTTTGCCTTGTACTTGCTCTCGGCATCGAGCGGGGCGAACAGCATCTCCCGGCCTGGGCGCACGAAGGCGTACTCACCGATGCGGCGCACGATCATCAGCGCGGCGATCAGGCCAAAACTGGGCGCGAAGATCAGTCCGATAAACCCCGCGCACATGACCAGCGGCACCATGGCCAACAGCACGCCGACGCCGAGCCTTTGCGCGAGGCGTCCAGTGATGAACAGCTGACAGAGCAGGGCGCCCGCCTGTACGACAAAGTCGATGATGCCGAACACGCGCACCTGCGCCTCGCGGTCCGGGAAGTGTTCGGCGACGACGCGTGCCTGCTCGAAGTAAAGGAAGGTGGAGACTGTCGCCAGCAGCACCACAAAGCCGCAAATGCCGAGCAGATAGGGTGATTTCAGAACGGCCGTAATACCGCTGAACGGATTGCCCGGCAACGGCCTGCGAGGGCTTTCGCTCGGCGCGGCATCGGGGCGTCCTGCGCCACCCCGTTCACGCCAGCGCATCAGCTGGCGCTTGAACCACATCGCAGCGCCGAGCAGAACAGCGGCCAGCAGCATCAGGCCGGACTCGCCCAGCGGACCGATCAGCAAGGCGCTCAGCGCAGGGCCACTCAGGCCGCCGACGCTGGCGCCCGCCGCGATGAACGCGAACAGACGTTTGGCCTGGGCACTGTCGAATACATCGGCCATCAGGCTCCAGGCGACCGATACGACAAACAGGTTGTAGACCGATATCCACACGTAAAACACGCGCGCCAGCCACGGGCTTTCCTCGCCGAGGAACAAGGCGGCGAACAACAGCAGATTGGTGCAGAAGAACCCGTATACCCAGTCCACGAAATGCAGGCGCGGTACGTGTGCGCTGAGCCAGGCGAACAGCGGAACGGCCGCCAGCATGACCAGGAAGGTCGCGGTGAACAGCCACTGCAAGTTCTCGACGCCGGCAGTGATGCCCATCGATTCGCGGATCGGACGGAGCATGAAATAGCCGGCGAACAGGCAAACGAACAGCAGAAAACCGTTGAGCGCAGGGCGCAGCTCGTCAGCCTCGGCATTGATGATGGCGCCGGCGCGGTGGGCGAGAAGAGACGTATCCATGTTGCGCTCCTGTGGGAGTGGCGGGGCAATGGCACGGGGCCTGCCCGTGCCGGGCGGTCAGCGGTAGGTGACGCCGGTCAGTCGCTCGGAGAGTTGCCATAGTGTGGCCGAATTCGAGCGATCGGCAGCGGCCGGCGGCATCTTGGCGAAGCCCAGCGGCCCGCGCTTCTCGTTATCACCGGTAGGCCCGTAGTAGGCGCCGCCAACCGCCTCCAGCGCCGTCGCCGCATACAGCGTGGGCAGCGCGCCCTGCGCTGCGGAATGATACAGGTCCCGCTCTACAGCCCATTGTTTGCCGAATTCACTGTCCAGGCCAGGCCCACGGGCGATCAGCTCGGTCACGGCAACGCCGGGGTGCGCGGCGATGCTGCGTATCCCCCAACCGGCGGCATCGCTGCGCTGCTGCAGCTCGATACTCCACTTCAGAACCGCCAGTTTCGATTGGCTGTAGCTGGCGAAAGGGTCGTAACTGTGCTCAGCCTGCAGGTCATCGAAGTTCAGGCTTGCGCGCCCGGCGGCGATGCTCGACAGGCTGACCACCCGAGCATCGTTGCTTTTGCGTAGCAGGGGCATCAGCAGGCCGGTCAGGGCGAAATGCCCCAGGTAATTGGTCGCCAATTGCATCTCGTAGCCATCGGCGGAAACGCCTCGAACAGGCGGCGACATGATCGCGGCATTGTTGATCAGCACGTCGAGCCTCGGCAGGCGCCCTTGCAGACGGTTGGCGAGGTCGCGCACCGATTGCAGATTGGCAAGGTCCAGCGTTTCGAATTGCACCCGCGCCTCGGGCACGGCTTGCTTGATCTTCGTGATCGCTTCGCGGCCGCGCTCGGCGTTGCGTGCGGCGATGATCACCTCGGCACCGGCGCGCGTCAGGGCCAGCGCGTCTTCATAGCCCATGCCGCTGGTTCCCCCGGTCACCAGCACAATGCGGCCTTTCTGGCTGGGCATGTCGTGGGTTGACCAGTCCGGCTTCGGCTCCGTTCGGGAAGTCGCCTGCGCAGCCAGTGTGCCGGCCATCGCGGAAATGGCGAACAGCATTCGGGTGGCCTTGAGGAGGCGTTGGGTCGCGGTATTGCTCGGCGTAGCGGGTGAATGGCTCATCGGGGGATTCTCATTCGCGTGACAGGTTCCCGCTTGGCGGGGCGAGTGAGCAGTATCGGTGTACGAGTGCCCGAGGATAAGTCGGGCGTTGGTGGATGGCCCGTACGGCATGGCGTACAGTCAGTCGCTTGCGGAGGAAGCGTCCATGCGTAAACCAAACCTTACCGATGTATCGATATTTGCTGCGGTGGTCGAGGCGGGGGGATTTCGTGCTGCCGCGCAAAAGCGCGGTTTATCCGCCTCGTCGTTGAGCGACTGCATGCGTCGGCTGGAAAGCGACCTGGGTGTGCGCCTGCTCAATCGAACCACGCGCAGCGTCACGCCGACGGCGGCCGGCGAACGATTGCTCGAGCGCCTGCGCCCGGCCTTGCAAGAAATCGACGCCGCTTTCAACGATCTGGACGACGACGCTCAGCGCCCGGTCGGCACGCTCAAACTCAACGTGCCAGTGCCGGTGGCACGCTTTCTGTTGCCCGACCTGCTGGCGCGTTTTCTGCGCCTTTATCCAGGGATCAGTGTCGAAGTCGTCATGGACAACACCTTTGTCGACGTCAACGCTGGCGGCTATGACGCCGGCGTGCGCTATGAAGAGAGCCTGGCCAAGGACATGATCGCCGTGCCCATCGGCCCGCGTCGCCAACGCTTCGTTGCAGCCGCCGCCCCGCGCTATCTGGCTGAACGCGGTACGCCCACTCACCCCGAAGAACTGCCGGGCCATGACCTGCTTGGCCATCGCTTCGAGAGTGGCAAAGTCGGCGTATTCGAGTTCCATCGAGACGGCCGTATCGTGCGTATCCCGCCTCAGGGGCAACTGCTGACGTCGTCGCACGATCTGACGATTCGCTCGGCCATCAACGGGCTGGGCATCGTCTATACCTTCGAGGATTTTCTACGCGAGCCACTCTCCGATGGTCGACTGGTGCCGATTCTCGAGGACTGGTGGCAGACATTCGACGGTCCGTTTCTTTACTACCACGGCCGCCGCCACATGCCTTCGCCGCTGAGGGCGTTTGTGGATTTTTTGCGGGGGGAAGGGGAGAGTGCGGAGAGTGCAGGTGTCTAACGCTGTTTCGTGAGGCGAATGCATGGCTTGGCAGCAGAGCGCCCATGGCGACTGGCAGCAATCGGCCAAAAGCGGACATTCGCAAGTTTCACGGAATCAACCTACTAGGCTATGCCCTCAGGAGTCACGATCTGGCTACAGAATCTGGATAGCGTCGGTTGCTTCCTCGCAGCACGGGATCCAAGCAAAATGCCAATTACGCGGCATCATGGTGAGCGCCTTCAACGTGCATTGCTGTGCCGAAGTCGCAGTACTACCCGCCATCAGCGGGATCCGTCAGCTATGTGCCTTCAACCCCGAACGTGTCTTTCAGCGACTGTCGATCATCACGGATAATCGTGCAGGTACAGCCCCATCAGTAGTCAAGCGTTGGGCTAGGCACTGTCAAAAGCGATTACGCGTATCTCCGGCACCAGCAGATGGTCTGACGGTATGGCGACCCTCAGATGATATCTCGATATGAAAATAATTGGATCCGACCACCGCGCTGCTTTGATAGTCGGTCACTGACACCCTAGTAGTCAGGGGGCTGCCTGTCCTAAACTCGCCTAATCGCCGTTTGCAATCTCCGTCAAGTTAACCAAACCGACGGATTAAACTTCGTTTACCTAACCTACCCGTTCGGAAGCTGATCAGACTAGGAATAGCTAATGCCAAATAGCACTACACTGCAAGGAACTGAAAGCGAATCACGGGGCAGGATGCAGGACAGCCACTTAGGAAAACAGGTGGACAAGTTGAGCTACGCTCTAGATATAGCAATGAATAGTAGCGTGCAAACACCCTATGGAACTGTACCACTGACGAGCGCACTGGCATCCAATGATATACAAATTGTTAAGCCCGCCATCATGCTGCTCAATAATCTCAAGAGGAAAATGGAACCAATATTGACGAGTGACCAGAGATTTCCTGGGGCAGTCAATTATATCCTCAAAACAGAATCTGGACGAAAAGGGATCTATCCAGCTAATTGCCTTGAGGCCTTGCTGCATCGAGCAAAAGCAAGTGGATGCACCTCAGAAGCCATCACTTGGCTACAACGAGTCATAGCGGCAGACAATAGCAATGTCTTGCTAATTGAGACTCTTTGGGGGCTTTCAATTCACGAGCCATTGCAATTGACTGAGGCAATTCAGCTATTACCCATAGCTCAACTACCTGAAAGTGCGCAAAAAAAGTTTTTTACTCCGGGTGCGGACAGAGGTATTAAACGCAGCTGGACAGTTCCACGTATAGTCAGTGACGCACCTGGTGGAGCGCTGGTAGGAACACTTAAGTTGCAGCATGCCGTTCAAAAGTACGAGATTGGCCAGAAACACTGGGACGAGTTAGCACATGACAGGGATGCTATTGCTGCGCTAAAAAAGGAGTTCCATGACATTTCATTGATTATGACATTGGCTGGGCCGAGCCCTGTTATAGGAACAGCCATATGGATGGAGTATGAAGATCCTGACCTGAAATTCTATGGTGACTTTTTAAGCGCGTGGGGAACCCGATCAATTGAAGTTGTCCCACTCACAGGGCAATGTCGCGATTCTAAAGACGCGGTAAAAATCCCAGCAATGCTTTCCGAGTTTCATCGATTAGACGCAAAAACAAAATTACAGATTCGGGTAGCTTTGGAACGTTTCAATCTCGCGCTTCGCAGAGGTAGCTTGGGAGATATAGCAATCGACCTCGCGATTGCATTAGAGTCTTTGACCGGCGGGAACGAAACAAATGAAGTTACTCATAAGGTCACCACACGCACAACTAGAATGCTTGGTGGTGATGCGAACGAACGCAATCGAATTCGTGACATTGTGAAAGCCACCTACCATTATAGAAGCTCAATGGTACACAACGGTCAGCAACCCAAAGATTCACGAAAGATTTGCGGCTTGAAGGTTGACGAACGAGTTATCTTGACTCAAGCATTCTCGATCTGCGCCGACTTAATAAAAACCATTTTGCACAACGGCACTATTCCTGATTGGAGCGAATTTGATATCTCACATTAATTTACAGTCTCAGTTG
>NZ_WBRZ01000024.1:0-38199 GCF_008923895.1 Pseudomonas sp. GXM4 | reverse complement strand
ACCGATTATTTCCAACAACGCGAACTGAAAAAAGGCGCCGCCGGCTGGGTCCTGCTGGTGGGCCTCGGCGTCGCTTATGTGATTTCCGGCGATTACGCCGGCTGGAACTTCGGCCTCGCCCAGGGTGGCTGGGGCGGGATGTTTCTCGCCACGCTGCTGATGGCGACCATGTACCTGTGCATGTGTTTTTCCCTGGCCGAATTGTCGTCGATGATTCCCACCGCTGGCGGCGGCTACGGTTTCGCCCGCAGTGCGTTCGGGCCGTGGGGCGGGTTTCTCACCGGCACCGCGATCCTCATCGAATACGCCATCGCCCCCGCCGCCATCGCGGTGTTCATCGGCGCCTACTGCGAGTCGCTGTTCGGTATTGGCGGCTGGATGATCTATCTGGCGTTCTACATCATCTTCATCGCCATCCACATTTTCGGGGTCGGCGAAGCGCTCAAGCTGATGTTCATCATTACCGCCGTCGCCGCCCTGGCGCTGGGCGTGTTTCTGGTGGCGATGGTGCCGCACTTCGACGTTGCCAACCTGCTCGACATCCCGGTGACCACTGCGGTCGGTGCCAGCCCGTTTCTGCCGTTCGGCTATGTCGGCGTGTGGGCGGCGATTCCCTATGCGATCTGGTTTTTCCTCGCCGTCGAAGGCGTGCCGCTGGCCGCAGAAGAAACCAAAAACCCCAAGCGCGATCTGCCGCGTGGCCTGATCGGGGCAATGCTGGTGCTGCTGATGTTCGCCCTGCTGATTCTGATCGTCGGTCCCGGCGGCGCTGGTGCGAATTCGCTGCTGACCTCGGGTAACCCGCTGGTCGAAGCACTGAGCAAGGCCTACGGTGGCTCGACGTGGATGGGCAGCTTCGTCAATCTCGTCGGTCTGGCGGGGCTGATCGCCAGCTTCTTCTCGATCATCTACGCCTACTCGCGGCAGATCTTCGCGCTGTCGCGGGCCGGTTACCTGCCGCGCAAACTGTCGCAGACCAACAAAAGCAAGGCGCCGGTGCTGGCCCTGGTGATCCCCGGCATCATCGGTTTCGGTCTGTCGCTGACCGGCCAGGGCGACCTGCTGATTCTGGTCGCGGTGTTCGGCGCTACCATTTCCTATGTGCTGATGATGGCCGCGCACATCACCCTGCGCATCCGTCGCCCCAAAATGGACCGGCCGTACCGCACGCCGGGTGGCATTTTCACCTCGGGTGTGGCGCTGGTATTGGCGTGCATCGCCGTGGTGGCGGGCTTCCTCGTCGATCCACGGGTGGTGATCGGCGCAGCGATCATCTATGGAGTGTTAATTGCTTACTTTGCTTTCTACAGTCGGCATCACTTGGTAGCGGGCACGCCGGAAGAAGAATTCGCGGCGATTCAAAAAGCTGAACAAGCCTTGCACTGATTGTCGAAAACCACGGCGCAGACGCATCTGCGCCGTCACGGAGAACGCTGAATGGCCAGTTTTGCTCACACGGTCGGCGCGCAGACTTACCGCTTCGACAGCCTCAAAGACGTCATGGCCAAGGCCAGCCCCGCCCGCTCGGGGGATTTTCTCGCCGAGATCGCCGCGCTCAACGACGGCGAACGGGTGGCCGCGCAAATGGCCCTGGCGGACATCCCGCTCACCCACTTCCTGCAAGAAGCGCTGATTCCCTACGAAGCCGATGAAGTCACCCGGCTGATCATCGACACCCACGACAAGCAAGCCTTCGCCGTGGTCAGCCACCTCACCGTTGGCGGCTTTCGCGACTGGCTGCTCAGTGATGCGGCGGACGAAACCAGCCTGCGCGCCCTCGCCCCCGGCCTGACCCCGGAAATGGTCGCCGCCGTGTCGAAAATCATGCGCGTGCAGGATCTGGTGCTGGTCGCGCAGAAAATCCGCGTGGTCACCCAATTTCGCGGCACCCTCGGTTTACGCGGGCGCCTGTCGACCCGCCTGCAACCCAACCACCCGACCGACGAGCCGTCCGGCATTGCCGCGAGCATTCTCGACGGCCTGCTCTACGGCAACGGCGATGCGATGATCGGGGTCAACCCGGCCACCGACAGCATCGCTTCGATCTGCGCGATGCTGGAAATGCTCGACGCGATCATCCAGCGCTACGACATCCCGACCCAGGCCTGCGTGCTGACCCACGTCACCACTTCGATCGAGGCGATCAACCGTGGCGTGCCGCTGGATCTGGTGTTCCAGTCGATTGCCGGCACTGAGGCAGCCAATGCCAGTTTCGGCATCAACCTCAACGTGTTGCAGGAAGGTTATGACGCCGGGCTCAGCCTCAAGCGCGGCACCCTCGGGCAGAACCTGATGTATTTCGAAACCGGTCAGGGCAGCGCGCTGTCGGCCAACGCCCACCACGGCATCGATCAACAGACTTGCGAGACAAGGGCCTACGCCGTGGCGCGACATTTCAAGCCGTTCCTGGTGAACACCGTCGTAGGATTTATCGGCCCGGAGTACCTCTACAACGGCAAGCAGATCATCCGCGCCGGCCTCGAAGACCACTTCTGCGGCAAGCTGCTCGGTGTGCCGATGGGCTGCGACATCTGCTACACCAACCACGCCGAAGCCGATCAGGACGATATGGACACCCTGCTGACGTTGCTCGGCGTCGCCGGGATCAACTTCATCATGGGCATCCCCGGCTCCGACGACATCATGCTCAATTACCAGACCACTTCGTTTCACGACGCCTTGTACGCCCGCCAGACCCTGGGCCTGAAACCGGCGCCAGAGTTCGAGCAATGGCTGGCCAACATGGGCATCTTCACCCAGGCGGACGGCAAGGTTCGCTTCGGCAACAACCTGCCGCCGGCCTTCCGTCAGGCTTTGGCGCACTTGGGATGAGTCTTATGGAAAAACCACCGGTCGATCCGCAAAACCCATGGCTGGAACTGCGCCGCCTGACCCCGGCACGCATTGCCCTGGGCCGCACCGGCACCAGTCTGCCGACGCGGGCGCAGCTGGATTTTCAGTTTGCCCACGCCCAGGCCCGCGATGCCGTGCACCTGGCCTTCGATCACAGCGAAATCAGCGCACAACTGAGCGAGCGCGGGCGGGAAACCCTGGCGCTGCAAAGCGCCGCGCCGGACCGACACACCTATCTGCAACGCCCGGACCTGGGGCGCAAGCTCAGCGATGAAGCGGCGCAGACCTTGCGCGACTACGCCAGCCAACACCCGGGCGGCGTCGATCTGGTGCTTGTCGTCGCGGATGGCCTGTCGGCGCTGGCGGTGCATCGGCACACGCTGCCGTTCCTGACGCGCCTGGAAGAACAGATGAGCGGCGACGGCTGGTCCGTGGCGCCGGTGGTGCTGGTCGAGCAGGGTCGCGTCGCCATCGGTGACGAGATCGGCCAGTTGCTAGGGGCGAAAATGGTGGTAATGCTGATCGGCGAGCGCCCGGGCCTGAGTTCGCCGGACAGCCTCGGGCTGTATTTCACCTACGCGCCGAAGGTCGGCCTCACCGACGCCTATCGCAATTGCATTTCCAATGTTCGGCTTGAAGGTTTGAGCTACGGCATGGCGGCGCATCGCTTGCTGTATCTGATGCGCGAGGCGTGTCGGCGGCAGCTGTCGGGGGTCAATCTGAAGGATGAAGCTCAGCTGCACACATTGGAGGCGGACGACGCTGTCGACATGAAAGGCAACTTCCTGCTCGATCCACCGCCAGCCTGAACCGTTTCCGCATTGCCTTTCTGCGCTGCTTTCAGGCAGGATCGACGCACGGCCGCCCGGGTTTCCCATCGCCGTCAGAGCAGTTGAAGACAGCCACTTGAAGACGAGACCTATCATGCGGATTATTCAAGCGACCCTCGAACATCTGGATTTGCTGACTCCTTTGTTCGTCAAATATCGCGAGTTCTACGGCTCCCTGCCTTACCCGGATTCCTCCCGCGCGTTCCTCGAAAAGCGCCTGCGCCGCAAAGAGTCGGTGATCTATCTGGCCCTGGCCGACGATGACGACAAGAAACTCATGGGCTTCTGCCAGCTCTATCCGAGCTTTTCGTCGCTGTCGCTCAAACGCGTGTGGATTCTCAACGATATCTACGTTGCCGAAGATGCTCGCCGGCAACTGGTCGCTGACAACCTGATCCGCACCGCAAAGAAAATGGCCAAGGAAACCCAGGCCGTGCGCATGCGCGTCTCGACCAGCGCGAACAACGAAGTGGCGCAGAAAACCTACGAATCGATCGGCTTCAAGGAAGACACCGAGTTCAAGAACTACGTACTGCCGATCAGCGACGAGCTCTGACTCCAACGGCTTCGGTGATGAGGGAGTTCGCTCCCTCGCCACGGCCGCCCCTTCCCTGACAATTGCTCACTTCGCGACACTCCCCGCTACAAAACCGGCGCGCTTTTCAGCGGTCAGACCGTATAATCCCGATCTTTCCGGCTTGTAAGAAAAACTACACCCCGCTGTAGGCTTACACGAAGTCATACGCACAGGCCTGCCGAGTCGGGCCGTCATACAGGTGCCCCCATGGATTTCAACCCGCTCGACCTTATCCTGCATCTCGACGTGTACCTCGATTTGCTGGTGAACAACTATGGGCCATGGATCTACGCCATCCTGTTTCTGGTGATCTTCTGTGAAACCGGTCTGGTGGTGATGCCGTTCCTGCCGGGTGACTCGCTGCTGTTCATCGCTGGCGCAGTGGCGGCCGGCGGCGGCATGGATCCGGTGCTGCTCGGTGGCCTGCTGATGCTGGCGGCGATCATGGGCGACAGTACCAACTACGTGATCGGACGCACGGCCGGGGAGAAGCTGTTCAGCAACCCGAACTCGAAAATCTTCCGTCGCGACTACCTGCAAAAAACCCACGACTTCTACGACAAGCACGGCGGCAAGACCGTGACCATGGCGCGTTTCCTGCCGATCATCCGCACCTTCGCGCCGTTCGTCGCCGGCGTGGCGCGGATGCCGTACCCGCGTTTCTTCGGCTTCAGCGTGCTCGGCACCATCCTCTGGGTCGGCGGTCTGGTCACTCTGGGTTACTTCTTCGGCAACGTGCCGTTCATCAAGAAAAACCTCTCGCTGCTGGTGGTGGCAATCATCCTGCTGTCGCTGGTGCCGATGATCATCGGCGTGGTGCGCAGCCGGTTCGGCGGCACCAAAGTGCAATCGCACTGAACCGATGTGGTCACTGAGCGCCTGGCGACGCCGGCGCCTCCTGGCCAGGCACCCGATTGCCGACGACCTGTGGCAACGGGTGCGCCATCAGCTCTCATTCCTCGACGGCATCAGCGCTGCCGAAGACCAGTGGCTGCGCGAAGCCTGTGTTCTGTTTCTCGACGACAAACACCTGACCGCCCTGCCCGGCGTCGAACTGCATCAGGAACAGCGCCTGCTGCTCGCCGCCCAAGCGCAGTTGCCGTTGCTGCATCTCGGTGATCTGAATTGGTACCAGGGTTTCCACGAGATCGTGCTGTACCCGGATGACTTCCTCAGCCCGCAACGTCATCGCGATGCCAGCGGCGTCGAGCATGAGTGGGACGGCGAACACAGCGGTGAGGCCTGGCAGCAGGGGCCGGTGATTCTCGCCTGGCCCGGCGTACAGGCCAGCGGTGGCTGGGAAGGCTACAACCTGGTGATCCACGAACTGGCGCACAAGCTCGATATGCTCAACGGCGACGCCAACGGCCTGCCGCCCCTGCACACCGACATGCGCGTCAGCGACTGGGCTGAGGTGATGCAGGCCGCCTACGACGACCTCAACCGCCAGCTCGACCACGATCCAGACGCCGAAACCGCCATTGATCCCTACGCCGCCGAGAACCCGGCGGAGTTCTTCGCCGTCACCAGCGAATACTTCTTCAGCGCCCCGGATCTGCTGCATGAGGCTTATCCACAGGTCTACTTGCAACTGCAGCTTTTCTACCGGCAGGATCCGTTGGGCAGACTGCGGCAACTTCAGGCCACAGACCCGGTCTATCACGCGCACGACTAAGCTCTGCACGACTTCTGGTACGTGGCGTCGGCGTAGGAATGTGCCTATAATCGCCGCCACTTTTTGGTCAATCCGGCCAAGTGTTTTTGGTCAACTACGGGGGCAACGCCCAATGAGCTACAGCAAGATTCCGGCTGGCAAAGACCTGCCGAACGACATCTACGTCGCGATCGAGATCCCGGCCAACCACGCGCCGATCAAATACGAAATCGACAAAGACAGCGATTGCCTGTTCGTTGACCGTTTCATGGCCACCCCAATGTTCTACCCGGCCAACTACGGTTACATCCCGAACACCCTGGCTGACGACGGTGATCCCCTCGACGTGCTGGTCGTGACCCCTTACCCGGTAGCGCCAGGCTCGGTAATCCGCGCCCGTCCGGTCGGCATCCTGAACATGACCGACGACGGCGGCGGCGATGCCAAAGTCATCGCCGTGCCACACGACAAGCTGTCGCAGCTGTACGTCGACGTGAAGGAATACACCGATCTGCCACCCCTGCTGATCCAGCAGATCGAGCACTTCTTCGCGAACTACAAGGATCTCGAGAAAGGCAAGTGGGTCAAGATCGAAGGCTGGGCCGGTGCAGACGCCGCCCGCGAAGCGATCACCAAGTCGGTTGCCGCCTACAAGGGCTAAGCCAATGTGCCTTGCGTGACGCTTGAAAAAAACCCCGGATTTCCGGGGTTTTTTGTGTCTGCGAGCTTCGAATAAACAAAGCGTTTAAATTCCTACATGCAGTTTTAATCTGTTTAATTTCCCACAAGTACGTCTTACATCCCGTCGCAAAATACAGGCTTTTTTTGAACGCCCGGTTTATTCAAACCGCTCTAGTCCGGCCGTAGACTCCGTGTTTATGAGAAAGAACACTAGCGGTCCACGATTCAAGGCACTCCTGGAAGCAGCGAACATCAGCACCACGGATTTCGCAAGGTTCTGGGGCACGGAAGCCCAAAACGTTCATAACTGGTACACCCGGGGCGTCCCGGCGTATCGCATGGAAGAAGTCTCACGCCTGTTGTCGGTCAATAGTGAATGGCTGAAAACCGGGGAAGGCGTCAAGGAGGTCGCGCGCCTGCACCCACCCGCCAGCAACGGCGACACGTTCGATGCCCAGTCCATCTGCGGCGTCTACACCGTCATCAACCCCAGCGACATCGACCTGGCATTTTTCAAGGAAACCCCGATCGCCAACGGCGACGGCAAAACCCATGTCATCCTCGACCCCGACCAATCCCTGCGCCTGCCCCGCGCCCACCTCGATCAACTCGACATCCAGCACGCCAACGCCATCTGCGCGCACATGATCGGCAACAGCATGGCCGATCGCATCGAAGACGGCTCCATCGTCGCCATCGACCGCGGACTGACCCAGGTCGTCGACGGCGAAATCTACGCCGTAGAGCACGACGGCATGCTGCGCATCAAATACCTTCACCGCATGCCCGGCAACGGCCTGCGCATGCGCAGCCACAACAGCGCCGAATACCCCGACGAGGTCTTCCGGCCGGCGCAGATCGAAGAGCAGCGGATTCACATTCTTGGCTGGGTGTTCTGGTGGTCGACACTGGGCAAGCGCCGGCCGGTGGTGCCGTTTCTATGACATTTCACTCGAACCTGTGGGAGCGAGCCTGCTCGCGAAGAGGGCCCTGATAACCAGCACAAATCCTGAGTTTGTACCGCTTCAGTCGCTCTAAACCGCACTCGATGCTGGGAATCCAGAGCAAAACTCAGTATCCTGCGCCCCACATTCGCGCATCGACCCGCCCAGCGGCTCGGATGACGCCCGACGCGGCAGACCAACGTCTGACCAAGTCCCACAGCCGGACGCAGATCCGGATGTACGTTTTGAAGGCTGGCGCGGTTTACCAAAAATAAGCCAAGCCAGTCCCCGAGAAGCCGGCCACAAGCCGTCTTTTTAATGCCTGCAAAAAGGCTACGCCTCTCGCTTGGAAGGAATCGAACAAGCTGGGCACCACTGTTCCGAAACGCTTCACAAGGAAGTTAAAACGTGCGATTCGCCCCTCGTTTCACACTGCTTGGACCGGTCATCCTGATCGCTGCGATGAGTTTTTATCTCTCAGGCTGCGTCGGTGCCATCGTGGCTTTGCCTGAGAAAACCACACTCAGAACTGACGAGTACAAAGCTCTAAGTGCTCGTTCGCTCACGCCAGCGATTACCCGAACCGCGCAATCAGCGCCTACCCGTGAATGGTGTGGCATCACGGTTTGGGCGTTGATCATTCCTGTTCCGCTGAAATTGCCCGTGTGTACGTCGTATTCCGAGCAGTCCTTTGGCAGTGACGAGTCCGGCAATGAAATTGTTTTGCTCTATTCAAAACAAACGGTGCCGTCGCCGTTCTACGCCTGCGGGCCGTTCATGATGCTGGGGCCGATTGTGCATGGTTATCAGGGCAACGCGCTTTGCGGCGTTTTTCCTGATTAGCCGGATTCACGGATAACTGAACGACTTCACCAACGTCAGCTCCCCCGCCGTCCGCATCGGCACTACAAACGTCTCCATCTTCTCGCTCGGCGTGCCTTCTTCAGTAATCACCGTCACCTGCGCCGTGGTCAGCGCCTGCACCGCTTCATCCCCACCTTCATCATCCCCGCGATATCCGCCGCCGTAATAATTCACATACACCAGATATTGCCCTTTGATCGGCGCGGGCATGGCGGCGATCTCCGGGCCGTAGCCGGTGGTGACGTCGACGTCGAGGGCGGCGCCGTTGGCGGCGCTGCGGTTGCCGTACCAGATGTGGGCGCCATCGGGGGTGATCAGGTGCAGGTCGAGGTCGGTGCCGTCGCTGTCCCAGGCCAGCAGGACGCGCAGTTTGGCCGGGGTGGCGCCGCCGCGGGCGTTGAGGAATTGCGTGCGGTGGCGTTGCTGGCCGTCGGCGCTACGCACTTCGACGCTGTTGCTGCCGTTGGGGAAGGAGAACGGGCGATCGAAGCCGCCGGCGGGGTCGATTTTCAGCGGCATGCTGACGCCGTTGACGATCAGGCGGCCGGGTTCGTTGTTCTTCGGCACTGCTTTGATCTGGCCGCTGATTCTGGCGGTATTGGCCTGGCCAAGCGGTGTGTTGACCGACGAGGCCGGGTAGTTGACGGTCTGGCGAAAGCTCTCGCCCTCGCCTTGCGCTGCGCCGCTGCGCCAGCCGCCCACCGGGGTGTCGAGTTTGACGCCATCGGCGGCGAACGCTTGCGGCAGTACGTTGAGGGCACAGAGCAGCAGCAAGACCTGTGGATAACGGAGTGTCATGGTCTATTCCAGCAAAAGGTGACGGGCGAGCCCTTCGATGTAGGTTTCATCCTGGCCGTTGGGGTGTGCTTCGAAGGCCAGGTGCAGATATTCATGAGTCAGGTCGAGGCGATCCTGCAGGGTCAGTACGCCGCGCACGTAAATGCGCTGGCGTTCGCGGTCGACGAAGGGTCGGCCGAAGGCGAGTTTGCATACGGCGAAAGTGCTGACTTCGTTGTAGCCGGTTTCGCTTTCAAGCCTCGGACGCCAGCCGCGTCGCTGCTTTTGCAGCCAGTCTTGCGCGGCGGGCAATGCTTCGCAGGAGGCGACCGGGTTGTCCCAACGACTGAGGCTGGCGCGTGGATAGGCGTGCAGCAGAATCGCGTCGTAACGTTGGCCGGCGTGCGCTTGCTCGACGGCTTGCTGCCAGGCGAGTTTGTCCGGGCCGGGCTGGTCGGAGTGATAGGTGACGGTGCTGCCGGCCAGTACCAGGTTCGCCGTCCACGCTGCGATGTTGCGTGACTCGGCCGAGGCTGGACGCGGGGCGACGCGCTGGCGATTGCTGCTGTCGTCGATGCTCAGGCAGTCGCCGTTGCGCGTGGCGTTTTGCAGCAGATAAGTGCGGATCGCTACGGCCAGCGCCTTGGCGGCTTCGGCGGGTTGCGGTTTGGCTTCGCGTTCGAGAACGCGAGCGACATATTCTTCGCGATCAAGTCTTGCGACGAGTTTGTCGTTGAGCAGAAACAGTTCGCCATCGCTGTGGATGTCCAGCGCATTGCCGTTGGCGAATTCGACGCGGTAGTCGCCGCGCAATGGCCCGGACGGGGCGACACGATCTCCGGCCAGAACTTTCGACACCGGGTATTTCGAGAACAGCCCGACTTGCACACAACGCCCCGTGTCCGCTGGCCACGCCGTCGGCAACACGCTGGCCAGCGCCTGAGCGTAGTGACGCAGAACCATTTGACTGGTACCGCGCCCACCCGCCCAGATCGGTGCGCCGTCGGCGCTCCAGCCGGCGAATCCACCCTGGCGCGATTGTGCATCCTGGTCGCCGAGCCAGCTCCAGGTTTTCACCCGCAGGCGCCCGCCCAACTCGCCGACGACATTGCCGTCCGCCGCGTTCAGCACGACATCGAGCAACACGCGGCGCATCTGTTCCTGCGCTGGCAGCAACGCCAGAACGCTCAATAACTCGGCAACCGAAACCCTTGTTGCCGGTTGCACGGCTGGCAAATCCAGCAACCACGACGGCGCTTGCCGCGCCTGCCAATACGCTCGCCAATCCGTCGCTGCAATGCCCAACCGCGCCGGTTCGAAATACAGACCGCAAGACTTCACCAGCGCCTGATCCCGCTCGATCTTGCCGCCCGCCGAGCAGCAATAAACTTCTTCTTTGGACTGCCCGCGACATTCATACGCCGGTTCCCGTGCACCGGTTTCCACCAGCCACGCGTAGACGAACAACTTCCACAGACTGCCCAGCGGCGCATCCAGCGACGCTGGCAACGGTTCGCGCTTGATCAGTTGCGTCTGACTCAACGACAACAACTCGCCCTGATAGGCCACGCGCAACGGCTCATCCTGCGCTGTCGCCAGCGCAGGCATCACACTCATCAGCAGCCACAACAGCGGCCGGCGCATGTCAGTTGACCGTGACCTGACCGAGGGCGGCTTTCGCCTCCTGGGCCTGATGCTGCGGTGCATACACTTGCTTGAAGCGTACCGGCGGCAGGTTGAACTGGCCCTTCTGCGAGAAGCGCACCAGATGACGCAGGCGCAACTCACCACTCAGCGCGTCGACCGGCACCGCGTATGCCAGTTGTCCCGGTTCGAAACGCGCCTTCTCCAGCGCGGTCGGTTCGGTGCCGTCCTTGCCCTGCAACTTGATGCCCCACGTCGTGCGCTCGACATCCGCGCCCGGTGGCAGCGGCACTTCAAGCATGCCGTAGCGCAGCGGTTTCGCTGCCTTGCTGGTGAGGATCACCTCGTCCAGGTACAGGCTGTCGCTGGACAACGGTTTAGTGCCGACCGGCTCGAGTTTGAAGGTGAACGCTTCGTCGCCCGGCACCAGACGCGACAGGCGCCGGGTGATGGTCACGGCCATTGGATCGACCTGCGGCTGTTGGGTCTGGAAGCTCAGTGCTGCACGCAGCGGTCGCTCTTGCGTGCCGGACACGCTCAGCACGCTCGGCAGCGGCGCCGCGCCCTGCCATGTCCAGTACATCTCGCCGCTGGCCCCGTAGTTTTTCTTCCAGCCTTCACCCGGCATCAGCGCGATGGTCGGCGAGGCCTGAGCGATGCTGCGTTGCAGCCAGGTCAGCGCCAGTGCACGTTCCAGCGTCGATTGCTGCGGCAACAGGCGTTGCAGCAACGCCGTCGCACGGGCCTGATCAAACGGTTGCAGCGACAGGTTCAGCGCTTCGACGAAGGGCTGCGAGCTGACCGCAAGACGTTGTTGCGCTGCGCCCAGTTGACGATTGAATGCCTCAGGCAAAGCAACTTTCGCCTGTGAGGCCAACGATGCAGTGAGTACCCGCGCCGCCGCCAGACCGAGCGCCGAATCCGGGTCGTTCATCACCAGACTGTCCTGGCCGTCGTCGAGCACGGTTTCGGCAGCGCCTTCACCGGCCTTGGCCAGATCGTCGATCAAACCGCTGAGCAGCGTGTTCACTGGCAGCTGCATCTGTTTGGCGAACGACAGAATCAGCGCCCGTTGCAGCAATGGCGTATTCGGCGCCTGCTTGGCATAAACCTCCAGCACCCGCTGCCAGTGCTCCGGCGGCAGGGTCAGGTCGAGTACGCGGCTGGCATTCCAGTCGGCGTAATAGGCATAGGCGGTGAGAAATGCATCCGGCTCGCCGTCGTAGCCCCACCAGGTGAAGCTCGCCGACGGCCCGGCCATTTGCACCAGGCGCAGACGACTGTTTTGCATGATCAGGCGCAAGCGATCGCGAATCTGCGGGTTCGACGCCAGCGATGGATAAGCGATGCTTAGCGGCAGCAAGCGACTGGCCGTCTGCTCGACGCCGCCGTACGGGTAGCTCAGCAGATCATCGAGGGCGGAACGGAACAGCGCTTGCGGACTGTCATCCAGACGCAGGCGGATATCCGTGGCATCCGCCGGCAAACTCAACGGCGTATCGCCGCTGACCACGTCGAGGCTTTGTGTCTGGGTGACCTGCCAGCCTTCACCGGTGGCACTCAAGCGCACAGCCAGGGCATCGGCGACTTTGCCATCCTGCACCAGCTCCGCCGTCCACTCGCCAGAGGCCAAAGCGAACGCCGGCAGTGGCAGGTAATTGATGCCGCTGTTCAAAGTCACCGGCAGACGTTGTTCGGTACCGGCATAGTGAGTCACCAGTTCCGCCTTGACCGGCTTCTCTGCCTGACTGAAAGCAAACACGCCCAGTTGCGGCTGATCGCCCTTGCGGAATTTGCTCGGCCCGCTCCACTTCAGGTATAGCGGTTTTTCCGAACGGACAAACTGCTTCTTCTGCCCGACCTGACCGTCATCGGCAATCGCCCGCGCGGTGATGCGCCAGCGGGTCAGGGAGTCCGGCATCTTGAAGGTGAAGCGGGTTTTGCCGTCGGCGCCGGTCAACAACTCCGGCTGCCACGCAGCGGTGTCGACGTCTTCACGGCGCGGACGCTCAAGCACCTTCACGCCGCGTTCGCTGCGATTGGCCTTGCCCGGAGCGCCGGGGCTACCCGGCAGTGCCACGTCGTAGCTGATGAATGACAGGCTGGCACTGGTGCGCACGTTGTTGCGCCGTGGGTGATAGAAGAACTGGTCGATGCTCGGCGCGACTTCCGGTTGCAGCGCGTAGACCATTTCGTCGACCACGCTGACCGTCAGATGCGCCGGAACCGCTTTGCCGGCGAACTGCGTGGTCAGGTCGACCGTGACCGTATCGCCCGGCAGATACACCGCTTTGTCGGTGCTGATCGCCACGTCGATTTGTGGCGCGACCACTTTGATCCCGGCGTTCTGGAAGCTGTACTGACCGCCCTTGGTGTAGAGCACGGAGAAGGTCAGGTTCGGCGCGAAGTTATCCTTCACCGCAATGCGCGCGCGGTATTGGGTGTCGCTGAGTTTTTCCAGCTTCAACCAGTCAGCGCCCTTGGCCAGCAGCGCAGTGGCCTCAACCTTGTCGCGCTCCAGCGACAGCAGTGCATCGCTGACCGGCTCAGGGAAGGTGATCAGCGCCAGCGCTTCTTCGCCCGCCTTGTACTCGGGCTTGTCGAGGACGATTTCCACGGTACCCGGCACCGCTTTCACACCGTCGCCGGTGACCGAATGGCCGGTTGCGCCGAGGACGCGACCGTGTTGATCCTTCAGCGTCAGGTTGTAGGTGCCCGGACGTTCGAAGGCGAGGCTGAAACCTTTGTCCGTTGCGGCGAGTTTGCCTTCGCCGGTGCTCTGATCTTCCAGGCGCACCCAGGCGTAGCTGCTCGGCGTTACGGCTTTGCTTTGTTCGGTGCCAGCCTCATTCGCGTAGCTGAAGGCAACCTTGTCACCGACCGCGCTGAAACGCTGCGGCGCGCTCAAGCGGAAACTCGCCGCGCCACGGTCGATGAGGATTTCCTTGGTGGTCTTGACCCGATACGCCGCGCCGTCGCTGGCGAACACGGTGAGCATGTAGCGGCTCGGTTTATCGGCTGCCGGCAAATCGAGGGTCGCGTTGCCTTTGCTGTCGGTAGTCAGTTCGGTGCTGGTCAGCTCCACCGGAAATTGCCCGAGGTATTGCAGCTCGTTGTCGACCATGGACAGTTGCTGGGCGCGCAGGCTCAGGCTCAATTTGGCATTGGCCACCGGTTTGCCGTCGGGGTAGAGCAGCACCAGACTGCCTTTCACCGGCTCACCGGTGCGGTAATCCTGCTTGGCCAGATTCAGCGAGATCTCGAAGTGCGGCTTGATGTATTCGGCAACGCGGAAAGCACTGCTGTAGGCCTGATCCTTGTAGTTGAAACGGATCTCGTAACCACCGGCCACGGCGTTATCCGGCAACTGGAAACGGCCCTGGGTACCGGCCTTGGAATCCAGTTTCAGATCGAGGGTTTGCAGTTCGGTCCCCGTGGCATCAAGCACGCTGACACTGACATCCGCCGCGCCCGGTAGCACCGAATCACGGGCATTCTTGAACTCGCGACCGACGATTTTCAACGACACCCAATCGCCCGGACGATACAGCGGCCGGTCGGTGAAGGCGTAAAGTTTGGTGTCGTAGATTTCGCTGTCGTAGTAGAAGTTTTCCGAGACGAACACGCCGCCCTCTTCGTCCTCGCCGATGACGAACGAGCGCTCCGGGCTGACGTGTTTCAGGCGCAGCAGACCGTCGGCATCGGTAGCACCGCTGCTCATCACGCCGAGGCCATCGGTCCACAGCACGTTGACCTTCGGCACCGAACTGCCTTCGTGTTTGCGCGCGGCCCAGACCAGCAGTTCATCGCCGGCAATCTTGCTCACCGCGACGGTGTTGGAGACGAAAACCATGGTGGTCGCGCGGTACTTGCCGATCAGCGCTTCAACCAGATACAGCCCCGGCTTCAGGTTACCCAGCGGGATGTAGACGTTGCCCGGCGCGACGCTGACAAAGTCGCTGGACGAGCCGGCCAGATTGACCCCGGCCGGCGGCTGAATCGGCTTGGCCTGCCACAGCGGATAACGGAACTGGCTGACCACCGGCAGACCCGGGATCAGCGCGAATTGCGGCTGCGCGTCGTACGGCGTCGGCGCGGCCATGGCCTCGCCCATTTTCAGCTCCGGCACTTCTTCGGTGACCTGCTTGCGCGACTCGTAGGAGAACGCACGCTGCATCACCCGCCGGGATTTGCGATACCAGTTGTCCCACAGATACGCGAGGGTGTTGGACAGACCTTCGCCCTTGAACTGGCCGTCGCTGACGACGCGATGCAGGTTCTTCTGGCGCTTGAGGAAATCCAGCGGCTTGTCGATGCGATACACGCGAATGTCGGCGCCGCCGTACGGTTCCATGCGAAAGCGCCGGTAGTCACGACCCGGGGCTTCGAGGCGGACCATCGCCGGCTCGTCGCTGGCAAAACTGCTGTCGGCGAGCAGGAAGAAACTCTCCCCGGCCACCGGCGTGTAATTGCTCGGCTCCACCGAGTCTTCGGCATTGACCCAGGAAAACGGCAGCAACAACGCCAACAGCAAGGAAATTCGCGAACAGATACGCAACATGCGGGCACCGGTCATTGGGAGAGAAAGTTCAGTCGATAGACGCCGATGAAGTTGGGGTTGGCTGCGTCGGGTATCCATCGGGTGTCCTTCCATGTCATGAGTTGCTGCAGGCTTGCCGAACGCATGCCGTTGTCAGTGGGGGTGGTGGTGCCGGTGTGATAGGCGATGTAGCGGCCCATCCAGATCATCAGGTGCTGGTCGTCGCCCTGATCGAAAAACATCAGGTCACCGGGCCGCGCCTGCGACACATCGCGGCCGACCAGATGGCTGTTGAACTGAATCAGTTTGATCGCGTTGACGTACGGCCCGACCTTGCCGCCGCCCTGCTGCCACAGTTGCGCGAGTTTGCGTTGCGCGTCGCTCAGCGCCAGTTCCGGCGGCAGATAGCGATTGGACAGACCATTGCTGCGCAGCCATTTGTCGTCATGGACTTTCAGCGCTTCGTTGGCGGCAAAGCGCACCAGACCGGCGCAGTCCTGCTGATACCAGCGCGGGCTCGGGCCCTGGCTCAATTGCTCTTGAGCAATACGCACAAACCAGGCGCGAAACACTTGGGATTGCGCCGGGTCGAGCGCTGGCGCTTCA
Organism: Pseudomonas sp. GXM4; assembly: GCF_008923895.1. Classification (NCBI taxonomy): domain Bacteria; kingdom Pseudomonadati; phylum Pseudomonadota; class Gammaproteobacteria; order Pseudomonadales; family Pseudomonadaceae; genus Pseudomonas; species Pseudomonas sp. GXM4. Next base: position 22,229 of record NZ_WBRZ01000024.1, on the reverse strand, counting down.
ACTGCACGGGCGCCTGCGCTCAGCAGCAACGCAAGCAAGCCGAGGCTGCGGATCAGTGCGCTCACAGCGCTTTCCATTCCAGCGGCAGCCATTGCCAGTGGCCGTCAGGCTCGCTGCCTTCGGGCAGGGTCAGGGCATATTTGCCGTAACCGCCAAGGGTGCGCAGTTTCGGCATCAGGTAGGTTTGCGCAGCGTTATAAAACACCGGCTCCATGTCCTGCGGCAGGCTGTCGAGGGTTTCGCGCTGCATCAGTTGCGCCATCGCGTCCGGGCCGAAGTAGATCGGCATCAGTACATCTTTTGGCAAAACGTCGGCCATCGGCGGGAAGCGCTTGTCGAGGGTGCCGAGGGCTTTGTCGACGAGTTTGTCGTCGAGGGAGAACAGCAGCGTCGAGCCATGACGGGCGAGGCTGACTTTCATGAACGCCTTGCCGGAAATCGCCTCCGGGTTTTCAGCGGTCTTCGCCGCGTACGGACCGAAACTGGAACTGACCTGACGCTGCCAGACGTGGCTCTGGCCCTCCTGCTTGTCGATCACCGGGAATACGCTTTCGGCGACGTTGGCTTCGAACGCGCCGACCATCGAACCGAACAACTTGCCCAGATCAGCGTCGAGTTTGCTGCTGTCCTCGTCTTTGAGGCTGGCGACCAGCAGAGGTGTGTACAACCGGGAATCGGCGTACCAGCACAGGCCGGCCGCGCCAGCGACGTGTTCGGTCAGCGTTTGCGCAACAGCTTCATCGGCACCGAGTTTGATCAATATCGGTTTCTGCGGCTCGGCCGCCACCGGCAGGGTCACGCAAGCGCTCGCCCCCAACGGCATCGCCTGCCAGACCGGTTTGAAATCGAAGTCCGGCTGATTTTCCAGTTCGTCCATGGCCAGATAGCTGTGCCAGCCCTTGTCGTCCATGTCGAAACGCAGCCCGGCGAAATTCGGGATGAAGCGCTGATAGCCCATGGCGAGCACGCTGGAATTGACCGACAGGCGCTGCTTGGTTTCCGGGTTTTTCGCTGGCAAGCCGAACGCTTCGGGGAAGAGTTTTTCACCGTTGAGCAACGCCGCCAGCGCTTGCGCGGAAACGCGGCCCGACTCTTCCGAGACGTTGCTCTCGGGGTCGTAGTACTTGACTGGATTGGACAGCACCACCAGTTTGTCGCCGCGCGACGCGAACAGCAGTGATTTACTGGCGTTATAGCTGAGTTGATACAGCGGCACGTCATCGCCGCCGACTTTGAGAGTGCCGAACACGCTGAGCTGGGTGTCATCCAGCGCCACTTTCGCCAATGGCTCGAGCAGCTTGGCCAACCCGCCGCGATCCATCACCAGCAGGAAATCCTTCAAACGACCATCGGCGCCCCGCCACAGCGCAACATCGGCCGGTTGATCAAAAAGCTGCTCGATCAGGCTGTCCTGCAACTTCAGGTCATGCTCGTAGATGATCCGCCGCAGGCTGCCGATCAGGCCGAGGCGGTCGGCGTGGGTTTCGTAATAGAAGACGAAATCCTCGGTGAGCGTGGCCTTGAGGAACGGCACCGCCAGCAGGTCCTTGGGCAACTGGCTCAGTGAACGGGTTTCGAGCAAGGCGTCTGGACGGCCGAGGCCGAGCTTGTCACTGGCAAGGGCCGCCGGCGGCGCTTTGGGCTTGAGCAGCAGCCAGCCAAAACCGCCCGCCACACCGGCCACCAGGCACAGGCCGAGCACGACCAGCGGCCAGCGCCGCGAAGGTTTGGCCGCCGGTGTCGCGGCAGCTGGAGTCACAGTGTTATCGCTCATGTTCACAACATCCGAGTTCATCCGTGGCGGGATGCTTAATAGTTGAAAGTCTTGACCAGCAGCAGATCACCGATCGCCCGCAGGGGCACGATGAAGGTTTCGCGTTTTTCGTCGACGGTGTTTTCGTTGAGCACCAGGGTGATCTGCGAGGTGATCACCTCGTTCTGATTACTGGTTTCCTCGAAGTTATAGCCACCATCGCCGTAGTTGCCCCAATAGTTGACGTAGACCAGATACGTGCCGTGCAGCGGCGCGGTCATGGTGAACATTTCCGGGCCGGGGCCGTCGACCCCATCCGGGTCGAGGCCGCCGCCATTGCTCAGCGCCGGCCGTGCCCAAAAGGCATGCTGACCGTCGGGGGTGACAATATGCAGATCCAGCTCGGCTTTCGGGTCGTCCCATCCCAAGACAAGACGAATCTTCGCCGGCGTGCGCAGATTATTTGCTTCATAAAATTGCACGCGCTTGAGCGACTGGCCCTCGGCGCTGATCACTTCGACGCTGTTGGAACCGGCGCCAAATGCGTAGGGCCGGGCAAAACGTCCCTGATCATCGGTGTACAGATTCAATGGATTGCCGTTGACGGCGAGGCTGTGCGGCGGACGCATGTGGCCGAGGGCTTTGAGCTGGCCCTGGATCATCGTGCGATTGCGCTGAATGCCGCGATCGATCGGCGGCGTCGGGTAGGCGACCTGCGGATTTTCCGAACGATCGAGCAGGCCGTGATAACGCCAGCCGCCGACCGGCTCGGACAACTGCGCAGTCGGCGCGGCCCACAGCGCAGGCGCGCAGGCGAGGCCGATCAGCAGCAAAAGAAATGAACGCATGTGACGCCTCCTGCCATGCCTTGAACGAAACCTTGCACCCGATCCTCGGTACTTCACAGCGGTGAACTGCGTTTCGTCTGAATACCCCGCGACTGTCGGGGCCGTAGAAGCCGCGAAGAGTAGCGATTCGGCAGTTTTTTAACAATCGGATACATGTGTGATTGCTGTAGGAATCGCGCCATCCGGGTAGACGATGAGCCGAATAGCCGGCATATTCGGCTCACCAAATGAGCCGAATAGCGTTTTTATTTCGGCTCACGCTTCTATGACAGGTGATCAATGACCGCGCACTGGATCTGGCAACAACCGGATTGGCCCGACTTCAACTGGCAAGCAGAGCGCCTCGCCCCGCTGCTGCGCGAGTGCGTGCAGACGCAGGGCCGACTCTTGGGAATGGCCGGCTCAGTGGGCGATTCGATGAGCGCACAGAGCGAGCTTGATGCGTTGCTTCAGAACATCGTCACCTCCTCCGCCATCGAAGGTGAGCAACTGAATGTCGGCTCCGTGCGCTCTTCTCTGGCCCGGCGCCTGGGTCTGGAATGGGTTGATCGCGATAGCGTCAGCCAGCGTAGCGAGGGCTTGGCGCAATTGATGCTCGATGCCACCCATGGCTTCGACGAGCCGCTGACCCTGGCCCGATTGCTGGAATGGCACACCTGGCTTTTCCCCGCCGAGGAAGCGATGTTCAGCGCGCGGCCAATACTCGTCGGTACCTTGCGCGGCGACGAACCGATGCAGGTGGTGTCCGGACGACTCGACCGGCCAACGGTTCACTTTGAGGCGCCACCGCGCCAACGGCTGGAACAGCAAATTGAGCGTTTTTTGAGCTGGTTCGAAGCCAGCCGCGATCAGGTTTCGCTGGATCCGCTGTTACGCGCTGGCATCGCGCATTTCTGGTTTGTCACTCTGCACCCTTTCGACGACGGCAACGGTCGTCTGACCCGCACAATCACCGATCTGGCGCTGGCGCAAGGCGAAGCGCAGGCGATCCGCTTCTATGCGATGTCCGCAAGCATTCTCGAGGATCGCGCCGGTTATTACCGGATTCTGGAGTCGAGCCAAAAGGCCACGCTCGATATCACCGAATGGCTGACCTGGTTTTTGCAGACACTGCTGCGCAGCCTGCAGCAAGCCATCACCCGGATAGATTCGGTGTTGGGCAAGACGCGCTTCTGGCAGGCGCACCGCGAATCCGACCTTTCAGCGGAGCAGATCAAAGTGCTCAATCGCTTGCTCGATGGCGGTGAGCGCGGTTTCGAACAGGGCCTCAGCGCAGGGCAATATCAAGCGGTTGCGAAAGTATCCAAAGCCACCGCGACGCGGCATCTGGCGGAGTTGCTGGACAAGGGCTGCCTGCAACGCCTGCCGGGCGGCGGACGCAGTACGCGTTACAAAATCAACTATCCGGATTGACTCGCCGACCGTTATGGAGGGGCCTAGCGACGGCCCGCTCATTTGCCCATACCCCCCCTATCTGCTAGTGTCGCGCCGGTTTAACGTCTACCGGAAATTGCCGCCATGGCCCGCAAAAAAGCTGCACTGGATTTCGAACAATCCCTCGCCGACCTGCAAACACTGGTCGAGCGTCTGGAGAACGGTGAATTGTCGCTGGAAGACTCGCTGACCGCTTTCGAGCAGGGCATCGGCCTGACCCGTGACTGCCAGGCGGCGCTGGCCCAGGCCGAGCAGAAAGTGCAGGTGCTGCTGGAGCGTGATGGCGAGCTCGCCGAGGAACCCTTCGACGCGGATGAGCCAGAATGATCGCGACGTATTCGGCGAGCAGTCAGGCCCGGGTCAACGCGGCGCTGGAGACGCTGTTCAACGCGCCGCTGCCGGAACTGGCGCGGCTCTACGAAGCGATGCGCTACAGCGTGATGAACGGCGGCAAACGCGTGCGCCCGTTGCTGGCTTACGCGGCGTGCGAAGCCCTCGGTGGCCAGGCTGAACAGGCCAGCGGCGCGGCGTGTGCGGTCGAGTTGATCCACGCCTACTCGCTGGTGCACGACGATTTGCCGGCGATGGACGATGACGATCTGCGTCGCGGCCAGCCGACGACCCACAAGAAATTCGACGAAGCCTGCGCGATCCTCGCCGGTGACGGCTTGCAGAGCCTGGCCTTCAGCGCCCTGCTCGATCCGCGCCTGAGCGATTGCAGCAGCGACATCCGTCTGCAGATGGTCACGGCGCTGGCCCATGCAGCCGGTCCGGCGGGCATGGTCGGTGGCCAGGCCATCGATCTGGGTTCGGTCGGTCTCAAGCTCGATCAAAAAGCCCTGGAACAGATGCACCGGCACAAGACCGGCGCGCTGATTGAAGTCAGCGTCAGGCTCGGCGCCCTGGCCAGCGGCCGCGCCCAGCCTGATCAGCTTCAGGCGTTGCAGACTTATGCACAGGCCATCGGTCTCGCATTTCAAGTGCAGGACGACATCCTCGACGTGGAAAGTGATACCGCCACCCTCGGCAAACGTCAGGGCGCCGATATCGCCCGCGACAAACCGACCTACCCGGCGCTGCTCGGCCTCGACGCCGCCAAGGCCTACGCTCTGGAACTGCGCGATCAGGCCTTGCAGGCGCTGCGACCGTTTGACGCGGCCGCCGAGCCGTTGCGCGAGCTGGCCCGGTATATCGTCGAGCGACGCAACTGACGGCGTATCGGCCAAAAAAGACCAACGCGTGGGCAGGGGGCGATGCATCAGGTAAACTGCCGCATCTTTTATACCTATAACGATTCGCCTGATGCCCACGACGTTTCATGAGATTCCCCGCAAGCGCCCGACCACGCCCCTGCTCGACCGCGCGAACACGCCGGACGGCCTGCGCCGGTTAGGCGAAGCCGAGCTGGAAACCCTGGCCGATGAGTTGCGCCTGGAATTGCTCTACACGGTCGGCCAGACCGGTGGGCATTTCGGTGCCGGCCTGGGCGTGATCGAGCTGACCATCGCGCTGCATTACGTTTTCGACACCCCGGACGACCGTCTGCTGTGGGATGTCGGGCATCAGGCGTATCCGCACAAGATCCTCACCGGTCGCCGCGAGCGCATGGCCAGCCTGCGTCAGAAGGACGGCATTGCCGCGTTCCCGCGCCGCTCCGAGAGCGAGTACGACACCTTCGGCGTCGGCCACTCCAGCACCTCGATCAGCGCTGCGCTGGGCATGGCCATTGCCGCCCGTCTGCAGGACAGCGATCGCAAGGCCATCGCCGTGATCGGCGACGGCGCGCTGACCGCCGGCATGGCTTTCGAGGCGCTCAACCATGCGCCGGAAGTCAACGCCAACATGCTGGTGATCCTCAACGACAACGATATGTCGATCTCGCGCAACGTCGGCGGGTTGTCGAATTATCTGGCGAAGATCCTTTCCAGCCGCACCTACGCGAGCATGCGCGAGGGCAGCAAGAAAGTCCTTTCGCGCCTGCCCGGCGCCTGGGAAATCGCCCGTCGCACCGAAGAATATGCCAAGGGCATGCTGGTCCCTGGCACCCTGTTCGAAGAGCTGGGCTGGAATTACATCGGCCCGATCGACGGCCACGATCTGCCCACCTTGATCGCCACGCTGCGCAACATGCGCGATCTCAAAGGCCCGCAGTTCCTGCACATCGTCACCAAGAAAGGCAAAGGCTTCGCCCCGGCGGAAGTCGACCCGATCGGTTACCACGCCATCACCAAACTCGAACCTTTGGACGCTCCCGCCGCTGCGCCGAAAGCCGTCAGCGGGCCGAAGTATTCGGCGGTGTTTGGCGAGTGGCTGTGTGACATGGCGGCGGCTGACGCTCGTCTGGTCGGAATTACCCCGGCGATGAAGGAGGGCTCGGATCTGGTGGCGTTCAGCGAGCGCTTCCCCGAGCGTTATTTCGACGTGGCGATTGCTGAGCAGCACGCGGTAACGTTCGCCGCCGGCATGGCCTGCGAAGGCGCGAAACCGGTGGTGGCGATCTATTCGACATTCCTGCAACGCGGTTACGACCAACTGGTACACGATGTCGCGGTGCAGAACCTCGACGTGCTGTTCGCCATCGACCGTGCCGGCCTGGTCGGCGAAGACGGCCCGACCCACGCTGGCAGCTACGACCTGTCGTACCTGCGCTGCATCCCGGGCATGGTCATCATGACCCCGAGCGATGAAAACGAACTGCGCAAGATGCTCACCACCGGCCACCTCTACAACGGCCCGGCGGCGGTGCGTTACCCACGCGGCAGCGGGCCGAATGCAATCATCGAAAAAGATCTCGAACCGATCGAAATCGGCAAGGGCATTGTCCGTCGTCAGGGCAGCAAGGTCGCCATGCTGGTGTTCGGCGTGCAACTGAGCGAAGCCTTGAAAGTCGCCGAGAAGCTCGACGCCACCGTGGTCGACATGCGTTTCGTCAAACCGCTGGATGAAGCGCTGGTGCGCGAGATCGCCGCTAGCCACGAGTTGCTGGTGACCATCGAAGAGAACGCAATCATGGGCGGCGCCGGCGGCGCGGTCAGCGAATTCCTCGCCCGCGAGAACATTCTCAAGTCGATGCTGCATCTGGGCTTGCCGGACATTTACGTCGAGCATGCGAAACCGGCGCAGATGCTTGCCGAGTGCGGGCTGGATGAGGCCGGGATCGAAGCGTCGGTTCGCCAGCGGCTGGCATTGCTCGCCCGCTAACTCGCTGAACACACAATACCTGTGGAAGCATAAATTTTGTGTACATCTGCAATTTCTCACGGACCACCGATGAACCTCCGCCTCGCCCTGCCCTTCCTCCTGCTGCCACCCGCCAGCGCCCTTGCCGATACATTCGAGCGCGATCAGGCGCTGAAGCTGCCGGACACGCTGATCAGCGCCAATCGTCAGGTCGAGGCGCGCAACGACAGTAGCGCCGCCAACACCGTGTTCACCCGCGAAGACATCGATCGCCTGCAACCCAGCGACGTGCCCGATCTGCTGCGGCGCGTGCCTGGCGTGCAAGTGGCGCAGACCGGCGGGCGCGGCAGTCTGCCGGGGATCTACATTCGCGGCACGCAATCAGCGCAGAGCCTGGTGCTGGTCGATGGCCAGCGCATCGGTAACTCGACTTCCGGCGACAGCAACCTGCAGCATCTGAACATCGAGCAGATCGAGCGCGTCGAAGTGCTGCGCGGTTCGCGCTCGGTGATTTACGGCAGCGACGCGATTGGCGGGGTGATCCAGATTTTCACCCGGCGCGGCACCGAGCAAGGCTTGCAGCCACGCCTGCATCTGGGCTTCGGCAGTCAACAGACCTGGGAACGCAGCCTCGGCTTGTCCGGCGGCGACGACAAAACCCGCTTCAACCTCGGCGCCAGCCTCGACGAAACGGCCGGGATCGACCGTACGCACGAGTCGTATCCAAGCGACAGCGACCATGACGCCTACCGCAACAAATCCCTGAGCCTGAGCCTCAGCCACGCGCTGACCGATGACGTCGAAGTCGGCGCCAATCTGCTGGATAACCGTGGCAGGAGCGAATTCGACAACCCGTTCGGCCGCTTCGACATGGACACGTTCGAGTCGGTGCAACAGCAGCCATACAGTGATTTCAATGTCAGCAGCCTCAGCAGTTATGTCGATGCGCGGGTCAACGAAACCTGGAAAACCCGCATCGAACTCGGCCACAGCGAAAACCGCGAAAAGACCTTCGACAAGCTCAGCGACGAGCGCACGGTGTTCAACACCTATCGCGACTCGGTGAACTGGCAGAACGACCTGACGCTGGACGCGCGCAACAGCCTGATTCTGGGCGGCGACTGGTATGAAGACCGGGTCAACAGCAGCACTGCGTTTGACGAGGACAGCCGCTGGAATCGCGCCGCGTTCATCCAGCATCGCTACCAGGCCGACAGTTTCTCCACCGAGATCGGCCTGCGCCACGACGACAACCAGCAGTTCGGCAACCAGAACACGTGGAGCGGCACTTTCACCCTGCCGCTGAACCCGGACAACGACGTGCTGCTGAGCTACAGCGAAGGTTTCCGCGCGCCGACCTTCAACGACCTGTACTACCCGGATTTCAGCAATCCCGACCTGAAACCGGAAACTTCGAAAAGCTACGAACTGCAATGGCGCAGCCAGTTGAGCGACAGCGCGCGGCTGGAAGCCTCGATTTACCGTACCGACCTGGAAGACGCGATCATCTTCGGCAGCAACTCACGCCCGCAGAACGTTGCGTCAGCGCGCATCAACGGTTTTGAAGCAGCGTTGAAGCAGGAGCTGTTTGGCTGGCAGAGCAATCTCGGCGTGGCGATCATTGATCCGCGAGATCGCGATACCGGGCATACGCTGGCGCGACGGGCGCGGCGCACGGCCAGTTGGGATCTGGATCGGCAGTTTGATCGCTTGGGTCTCGGCGCCAGTTGGCAATTGGTCAGCGGCAGTTACGACGACTTGAACAACACCCAGTCGCTGGGTGGCTACGGCACGCTCGGGCTGCGCAGCAGTTGGGCGCTGAACCGTGAGATCAAGCTGGATCTGAAGGTGGATAACCTGCTGGACAAGGGCTACAGCCGGGCGAACTACAGCTATGACGGCGCGCAGTATGGCTATCGTGAGGAAGGTCGGGCGTGGATGTTCGGGGTGACGTGGACCCCTGAACTCTGAACTGAGATTTGTGTTGGTTGGCAGGCCTCTTCGCGAGCAGGCTCGCTCCCACAGTAGACTGAGTGCGGCCACACAGTTTGTTTTCAACGCAAATCCAGTGTGGGAGCGAGCCTGCTCGCGAATACAGGCGATGCGGTCTACCGATCCGGCGCGATCAATTGGCAGAGTTTGGCGGTCGCACTGATCATCTGACCACTGGGCCTTTCCAGACCTTTGTCAGTGACCAATAGCAGTCTCCCCTGCCTGACTGCTGCCACCTGCGGCCAGGTTTTCCACGCCCCTAACTGCGCCTGATCACCGGCGACAATCACTTCCGGATCACGCTGCAACACTGCTTCAATACTTACCTGCGGCGCCGGCAGATTCAGCTCGGCGAAGACATTGCGCGCGCCGCACACCTCAAGCGCATCGCTGATGATCTGCCCGCCGCCAACGGTATACAGCGGCTTGTCCCAGACCTGATAAAACACCCGCAGCGGCACATCACGACGATAACGCTGACGAAGGTCATCCAGTTGTTTACGCAATTCGGCCGCTCGTTGCGCCCCGCGTTCAGGACGCCCGAGCTGTTCGGCAATGGCTTCGATCTGCGCCGCAAGTTGCGTCAACGTATGCGGCTCGGCGACGAAGGTCGGAATGTTCAGGCGCTTGAGCTGATCACGCTGCCCGGCGCCGACGCTGCCGGGCCAGAGCAGCAGCAAATCCGGTTTCAGGCTGAGCAAGCGCTCCATGTCGAGCTGGCCGTAGCGGCCCACTGATGGAACATCCGCTATCGCCGCCGGCCGCTCGCCCGCATCCAGTACGCCGACCAGCAGGTCAGCGGAATCCAGTTCAACGACGATTTCAGACAGCGAGGGGGCGAGGCTGACCACACGCAGTGCGGCCAGCGCCGGGTTGCTCAGGGCGAGCAGCAGAACCGCCAGCCACAGGCGATGCATCAGCCGAGTTGTCGCGGAATACGATAGAGGTAGAACAGCACGGCGGTGGACAGCGCCAGCAACATCAACGGCACGGCTTCGAGGCCGACGAATACCGCCAGTGCGCCAATCCAGGCCGGCAAGGACGCTACCAGCAACGCCGTACGCCGACGCGCCGCAAGGGCAATCCAGGCGGCGGGTTCTTCGGCGGTATCGAGGGCTTTTTGCGTGGCGATCAGGGCGTGTTTGTAGCGGGCGAAATACTTCAGGCTGACAAACATCGAGGCGACGCCGGCGATGAACAGAGGCATTGCCAGCACTGGCAGCAGGCCCTGGCCTTCACCGAACAGCGCGTTGAGCACGAACAGCGGCAACAGCGCCAGCGCCAGGTATTGCCACCAGGCCACCGACAACCGCCGCCGCACCTGGCCGCGGGTCACGCGCGGTCGACCTCGCCCTGATGTTCGTTGCCCATCATGTGGTCGAGCTTGCTGGCCTTGGTCGCCAGATAGAGTTTGTTGTGCGGATTGTGGCCGGTGTGCAGCGGCACGCGCTCGGCGACGACGATGCCCATGTCGGTCAGCGCTTTGACCTTGCGCGGGTTGTTGGTCATCAGGCGCAGGGATTTCACGCCCAGATGCTCAAGCATCGGCAGGCACATGGCGTAGTCGCGCTGATCGGCGGCAAAGCCCAGACGCTCGTTGGCTTCCACGGTGTCGGCGCCGCCGTCCTGCAATTCATAGGCGCGGATCTTGTTCAGCAGACCGATGCCGCGCCCTTCCTGACGCAGATACAGCAGCACGCCACGGCCTTCGCGCGCAATCGCCTGCAAAGCTGCCTCTAATTGCGAGCCGCAGTCGCAACGCTGGCTGAACAAGGCATCGCCGGTCAGGCATTCGGAATGCAGGCGACCGAGTACCGGGGCGCCATCGGCAATTTCACCGAGGCTCAGCACGACGTGCTCACGCCCGGTGCTCTCATCGAGAAAGCCGTGCATGGTGAATTGCGCAAAAGGCGTTGGCAGCTTGGAAGCGGCGACGAAGACGACAGGCACCGATGTGCTCCTGATCTAGAAGACTGAAAATTCGCAGGCGGGCATTGTAACAGCAGGTTCCTGTAGACGCTTAGGCTGAATTATCGGGCATAACCATCAAAAAGTTTGATGACAGCTGCCATGCGCTCCCACAGGACATTGTGATCATTTTGGATCAAACGGATACGGCTGCTGCCACTTCTCGAAGACCGGCTTCAACTCTCCGCTCTTGACCAGCTCCGCCATGCGCCGGTCATACAGCGCCATCAACGCGCGAGCCTGTGGGGTATCGGCGAAACCGAGAAACAGCGGCAACTCAGCCAGATGCGAATAGCGATACTGCGCTGGATCCGCGGCATCGCGCACGACCGCTTCAATCTCGGTCAGCGCATCGATGTAGTAATCCGCCCGGCCCTGCTTGAGCATCAGCAGAATGCCGGTACGTCGTTCGATCTGGTTGAAACGCTGGATGTTCGGCAAGTAGTTCTCGTAGCGATAGCCGCGCACCCAGGCCAGACGATATTTGCCCAGGGTCGCCTGGGTCGGCGGCGGGCTGCTCGCCAGGCCCAGCGCGTAGATGTGATCAGAATCGAACTTCGATTGCGGGTACAGCACGTGCTCGGCTTCGTCGCGGTAGGAGCCGACCAGCGCGTCGACTTCCTTCAACTGCACCAGCCCGATCGAACGGGTGTACGGCACCGTGCGGATATCCAGCTTGACCCCGGCCGGCTCGAACACTTTGCGCAACACGTCCCAGGCCAGACCGTGACCATCGGCGGCGGTGTAATCCTCCCAGTCTTCGCTGGCCAGATGGATCACCCCAGGCACAGGCGCGGCGGCCTGCGCATGGGCGAACGTGCCCAGCAGAGCCAGAAGCAGCAGCGCCAACCCGCGTCGCAGCATTGCGTGTTTCCTCACGTGAGTCGAATCAGGCGAATACCCAGACCAGCCCTTGCATCGCCAGCCAGGCGAACACACCGGCCAGCACGTCGTCGAGCATGATGCCGACGCCGCCATGCACATGCTTGTCGATCCAGCGGATCGGCCACGGCTTGAGAATATCGAAGAAGCGGAACACCAGAAAACCCGCGAGCAACCAGTACCAGCCTTCCGGCACCAGCCACAGGGTGATCCACATGCCGACCATTTCGTCCCAGACAATGCCTTCGTGGTCGTGCACGCGCAAATCGTCAGCGACTTTGCCGCACAGCCAGAAGCCGAACAGCATGGTGATGCCAAGCATCAGCCAGTAGCCCCAGTCGGGCAGCATCTGCCACAGCGGAATGAACGGCAGCGCCACCAGCGAGCCCCACGTGCCCGGCGCTTTTGGCAAGGTGCCGGAGCCGAAGCCGAACGCGAGGAAATGCCACGGATTGCGCCAGACCGAGGGAGGCACGAATTCGGCAGGAACCTGTTTCGGGTGATCTGTCACGGTGTCTCCTGAAAATGTTGGTAGCCGCGAATCTGCGGAGTGATGTCGCGCCCGTCGCGGTCCAGCAGAAGTACGCCCTGGCCCGGCAGCACACGGCCGATCACATGGATCGGCCAGCCGTCGGCCAGCAGTGCCGGCAATTCGGCGGACGGCAAGGTGAAGGCCAGTACGTAGTCATCACCACCGCTCAATGCCGCGCGCTCGGCACCGCGCTGGCCGAGAAACGCGACTAAAGCATCCGACAACGGTACACGCTCGCGTTCAATCTCAAGTCGCACCTTCGACGCCAGCGCGATATGCCCGCAATCGGCGAGCAGGCCGTCGGAGATATCCAGTGCCGCCGTAGCCTTGCCGCGCAGGGCCTGACCGAGGGCCAGTTGCGGCTGCGGTGACCAGTAATGCTCGAGCAGCGGCTGGGCGATATGCGCTTCGGCATCACGTTGAGCCAATACCAGCTGCAAGGCGCCGGCGGCATTGCCCAGTTCGCCGCCGACGCAGAGCAGATCACCGGCCTGCGCACCGCTGCGGGTCAAGGCCTGGCCAGCGGGCACACGGCCGAACACGGTGACCGTCAGGCTCAACGGCCCGCGCGTGGTGTCACCGCCGACCAGGGCGACGCCGCAGCTTTGCGCCATGCGGTTCAAACCCCGGGCATAGGCTTGCAGCCAATCGGCAGTTACCGTCGGTAAGGTCAGGGCAAGGGTGAAGGCAACGGGCGCAGCGCCCATGGCGGCCAGGTCACTGACCGCGACGGCCAGCGAGCGCTGACCGAGCAGAAACGGATCGCAGGGGTCGGCGAAATGCACACCGGCCACCAGCGTATCGGTAGAAACCGCCAGCTGTTCCCCTGCGGGAACCGCCAGCAAGGCGCAGTCGTCGCCGATCCCCAGAGCAACGCCTTCGCCGCCCTGCGCACAAGGCGCGGCGGCGAAGAAATTGCGGATCAGCTCAAACTCGCCCATGGCTGAGAAAAAGTATTCAAGCGCCGATCAGCGCTTGAACGCCTTCACTTCAGCTTCACGCAGGCGCGGGGCCAGCTTGTCGAGCACGCCGTTGACGAACTTGTGGCCGTCGGTCGAACCGAACACTTTGGCCAGTTCGATACCTTCGTTGATCACAACGCGGTAAGGCACGTCGACGCGCTTGAGCAGTTCCCAGGTCGACAGGCGCAGAACCGCCAGTTCAACCGGGTCGAGCTCTTCGATCGCCAGATCCAGGCAAGGCGTCAGGGCAGTGTCGATTTCGGTCTTGAACTGCGGAACCCCGTGAAGGATTTCACGGAAGTAGGCGCCGTCGACATCGGTGAAATCGTTATCAACGCGAAACTGCGCTTCGATCTCGTTCAGCGATTGCCGGGCCATGTGCCACTGGTACAGCGCCTGGGTCGCGAGCTGACGGGCTTCGCGACGCTTGGCGCTCTTCGACGGCTTGCCGGCATCCGCAGGTTTCGGATCGCGCGGGTTGAAACGATCGCTTTCGTCGCTAATCACTTGGCCTCCAACTGCGCCAGCAGGCTGACCATTTCCAGAGCGGACAAGGCAGCTTCGGCACCTTTGTTACCGGCCTTGGTGCCGGAACGTTCGATGGCTTGCTCGATGGAGTCGACGGTCAGCACGCCGAACGCGACCGGTACGCCGAATTCCATGGAGACCTGGGCCAGGCCTTTGGTGCACTCGCCAGCCACGTATTCGAAGTGCGGAGTACCGCCACGAATGACCGCGCCAAGGGCGATGATCGCTGCGAACTCGCCTTTCTGGGCGACTTTCTGCGCAACCAGCGGGATTTCGAAGGCGCCCGGTGCGCGGATGATGGTGATGTCGCTTTCGCTCACGCCGTGGCGAACCAGGGCATCAACGGCACCGCTGACCAGGCTTTCAACCACGAAGCTGTTGAAGCGGCCCACTACCAGAGCGTAGCGGCCTTTGGGGGCGATGAAGGTACCTTCGATGGTCTTCAGGGTCATTCGTCAGTTCTCTTAAAGAGCCGGGACGCGTCTGCTACGCGTCCCTCAGTGATTATTTGCCGCGAATCGGAGTCCGGAAACAGCCGGTCATTATTCGGAGGGCACGTATTCTACAACTTCCAGATCGAAACCGGATATCGCATTGAACTTCATTGGTGCCGACATCAAGCGCATTTTGCGCACGCCGAGGTCACGCAGGATCTGCGAACCGGCACCGACAATGCTGTAAGTGGTCGGTTTTTTCGGCGCTGCCTGCTCACCGGTTTCACGGATATGCGCCAGCAGCACGTCGCCATCGAGCGGGTGACCGAGCAGCAGCACCACACCGCTGCCGGCCTCGGCGACCGCAGCCATGGCGGCGCGCAGGCTCCAGCGGCCCGGTTGCTTGACCATCAGCAGGTCGCGCAGCGGGTCCATGTTGTGCACGCGAACCAGCGTTGGCTCCTCAGCGCAGACAGTGCCCAGCGTCAGAGCCATGTGCACGTCGCCTTCCACCGAATCACGATAGGTCACCAGGTTGAATTGGCCCAGTTCGCTGTCCAGCGGCTGCTCGGCAATCCGCTGAACGGTACGTTCGTGGATCATCCGGTAGTGAATCAGGTCGGCAATGGTGCCGATCTTGATATTGTGTTCGGCGGCGAATGCTTCGAGTTCAGCGCGACGGGACATGGTGCCGTCGTCGTTCATCACTTCGCAGATCACTCCGCTGGGCTCGAAACCGGCCATGCGCGCCAGGTCGCAAGCGGCTTCGGTGTGGCCGGCGCGAGCGAGGGTGCCGCCGGCCTGCGCCATCAGCGGGAAGATGTGGCCCGGACTGACGATATCTTCAGCCTTGGCGTCCTTGGCCGCAGCCGCTTGCACGGTGCGCGCACGGTCAGCGGCGGAGATGCCGGTAGTCACGCCTTCGGCAGCTTCGATCGAAACGGTGAACTTGGTGCCGAAACCGGAACCGTTGCGTGGCGCCATCAGCGGCAGCTTCAACAGTTCGCAGCGCTCGCGGCTCATCGGCATGCAGATCAGGCCACGGGCGTGCTTGGCCATGAAGTTGATGTGTTCGGCCTGGCAGCATTCGGCGGCCATGATCAGGTCGCCTTCGTTCTCGCGGTCTTCGTCATCCATGAGGATGACCATCTTGCCTTGGCGGATGTCTTCAACCAGTTCTTCGATGCTATTGAGCGCCACAAGGCACCCCCTTCTTTTGAATTATTTGAGGTAGCCGTTTTGGGCCAGAAAGCTTTCGGTGATGGTGCTGCCGGCGGTCTTCTCGGCGGCCTTGTCGCCCAGCAGCAGACGCTCCAGATAACGCGCCAGCAGGTCGACTTCCAGATTCACCCGGCGGCCCGGCTTGTAAGAAGCCATGATGGTTTCGCTGAGGGTGTGCGGAATGATCGTCAGCATGAATTCGGCGCCATCGACTTCGTTCACGGTCAGGCTGGTACCGTCGACGGTGATCGAGCCTTTATGGGCGATGTACTTGGCCAGTTCTTTCGGCGCGCGGATGCGAAATTCCACGGCGCGGGCATTGTCGCTGCGCGAGACCACTTCGCCGACACCATCGACGTGACCGCTGACCAGATGCCCGCCAAGGCGAGTGGTCGGGGTCAGGGCTTTTTCCAGATTGACCGGGCTGCCGCTTTTCAAGTCATTCATGGCGGTGCAATCGAGGGTTTCGCGGCTGACGTCGGCGGCAAAGCCGTCGCCCGGCAACTCGACGGCGGTCAGGCAAACGCCGTTGACCGCGATGCTGTCGCCGAGTTTGACGTCGCTCAGGTCGAGCTTGCCGGTGTCGACGTGGACCCGCACATCACCGCCCTTTGGGGTCAGTGCGCGGATACTGCCGATGGATTCGATGATGCCGGTGAACATGGGGTTCTCCTTGAGAACGAGGCCAGCGCTAACGCAATGGCCGGGAATTATACGCGGGCTGAAGGCACAGGGATCGCAGTGACTCGCCAGTCATCGCCCACCGCGCGGATTTCAGTGATTTTCAGTTCCGGCGCATCTTTCATCTGCGCCAGCGGCCAGTCGAGCAGCGGACGCGCCGTGGAGCCAAGGAACTTGCCGGCAATGAAGATCACGAATTCGTCGACCAGCCCCAGTTGCGCAAAGGCGCCGGCCAGACGCGGCCCGGCCTCGACCAGCACCTCATTGGTGCCACGATGAGCCAGTTCGATGAGCAATTGATGCAGATCGATCTGGCCGTCGTCACCCGGCACGATCAGGCATTCCGGGCCGTTGGCGTATTGCTCCTCGACCGCGACACAGGTGGCCACCAGCGCCGGCCCGGCCTTGAAGAACGGTGCATCCAGCGGCACTCGCAGGCGGCCATCGATCAACACGCGCAATGGCGGGCGACTCATGGCCAGCGCGGTTTGCTCACTGTCCAGACCGAGTTCGTCCGCGCGTACGGTCAAGCGTGCGCCATCGGCCAACACCGTGTCGGCGCCGGTCAGCACGACTGCCGCCTCAGCGCGCAAACGCTGTACCGCAGAACGCGCCGCCGGGCCGGTGATCCACTGGCTCTCGCCGCTTTCCATCGCTGTGCGACCGTCGAGGCTCATGGCCAGCTTGACCCGCACGAATGGCAAGCCATGCTCCATGCGTTTCAGAAAACCTTGATTGAGCTTGCGTGCTTCTGCTTCCAGCACCCCGCTTTCAGTGGCGATACCGGCCTCAGCCAGGCGCTGCAAACCGCGCCCGGCGACCTGCGGATTGGGATCACGCATCGCCGCCACGACCCGGGCAACGCCAGCGGTCACCAAGGCATCGGCACACGGCGGCGTGCGCCCGTGGTGGCTGCAAGGTTCGAGGGTCACATAAGCCGTCGCGCCCCGGGCCTGCTCGCCAGCGGCGCGCAGGGCGTGGACTTCGGCATGGGGTTCGCCGGCGCGCTCATGCCAGCCTTCGCCGACAATCTGGCCGTCACGCACCACCACGCAACCGACTCGCGGATTGGGATGGGTGGTGTAGTGGCCTTTGCGCGCCAGTTCCAGCGCGCGGGCCATGAAATGCGCGTCGAGGATCGCCTGCTCGGCGGCGGTGGTCATTCTTTCACCGGTTCGCGGGCGAGGCGGTCGATCTCTTCGCGGAATTCATTGAGGTCCTGGAAGCGCTTGTACACCGAGGCAAAACGGATATAGGCGACTTCATCAAGCTTTTGCAGCTCGGCCATCACCAGCTCGCCGACCACGAGGGATTTGACCTCGCGTTCGCCGGTGGCGCGCAGCTTGTGCTTGATGTGGACCAGAGAGGATTCGAGGCGCTCGACGCTGACCGGACGTTTCTCCAGCGCGCGTTGCATGCCGGCGCGGAGTTTTTCTTCGTCGAACGGTTGGCGGCTGCCGTCGGTTTTGATCAGGCGCGGCAACACCAGTTCGGCCGTCTCGAACGTCGTGAAACGTTCGCCGCAGGCCAGGCATTCACGCCGGCGGCGCACCTGTTCGCCCTCGGCGACCAGACGCGAGTCGATGACCTTGGTGTCGTTGGCACCGCAGAAGGGACAGTGCATGGTGGCTGGCAACAAAAAATGGGAGGGCCATGGTAGCGCATCCCCGTGGCAAGACAAGCCATAGGCTTTGCGGTATACAGAACGGCATGATCGTCTGATCCATGGAATTCATTCTGCCGGAGCCTCCAATGCCGTTACGTCCGCTTGTTCTGCTCAGTCTTTTCAGCCTGCTGGTGGCCTGTGGCAGCGACGCACCCAAGCCGCAACCGCCGACCCCAGGCCCCGCGCCGCAACAGGCGCAGAAAAAAGCCAAAGAGGCCGCCGAACTCGGCCCGCTGCCAGCCCATCAGCGCGAATTGAGCGGCACCCTGCAAGGCGTGCCAACCGGCGCCGAAGTCGAATTGGCGCTGCTGGTGATTGATGAAAAGGATCGCCCGCAACAATTGCTCGCCAGTTCCAGCCTGATCGGCAACAACCAGATCCTGCCGTTTCACCTGCGCTTCAACCCCGAGGCATTTCCGGCCGGCGCACGGGTCGAGCTGCGCGGTCGCGCCAGCCAGTCCGGACAACTGATCCTGCACCTGCCGTCGCAGACCATCACTCAACCGACCACTCAGGCTTTGGGCCAGCTGCAATTCGTCAAAGCGCCATGACAGCACCGCTCGACCTGCAACAGGCCTTGGGGGAATTGCTCGGCGACGCCAGACTGAAAGCCTGTGCGTTGCCGGGCACTGATTTGCAGCTGTGGCTGATCGATGGCGACAACATGGCCCGCGAATTCAGCCAGGAAGAAACCCAGCGCATCCTGCATGAACCGCCCTATTGGAGTTTTTGCTGGGCCAGCGGCTTGGCCGTGGCGCGTTATCTGGCACAGTTTCCAGAGTGGGTGCGCGGCAAGCGCGTGCTGGATTTCGGCGCCGGTTCCGGGATCGCCGGCATCGCGGCGGTGAAGGCCGGGGCGCTGGAAGTGGTGGCCTGCGATCTCGATCCGTTGGCGATCGCCGCGTGCAAGGCGAACGCCGAGCTCAACGATGTGCAGATGAGCTACTCGACGGATTTCTTTGCCGAGGCCGATCGCTTCGATCTGATTCTGGTCGCCGACGTGCTGTACGACCGCGCCAATCTGCCGCTGCTTGACGCGTTTCTCACTCGCGGCCGTGAGGCGCTGGTGGCGGATTCGCGGGTGCGGGATTTTCGTCATCCGTTATACGAGCGAATTGAAATGCTCGAGGCGATGACCTTGCCGGATCTGGCCGAGCCGGAAGAGTTTCGGCATGTGAGCCTTTACCACGCCACCCGCGCATGATCGTTCCCACGCTCTGCGTGGGAATGCAGCCCGGGACGCTCCGCGTCCCTTCGTACGGCGTAACGCAGAGCGTCACCGGAGGCATTCCCACGCGGAGCATGGGAACGATCAGTGTTACAGCTTTCAGCAGCCCCTCGCGAAGCTTTATAGTGAGCCCATCCACGCTTTTACGAGATCCCCCATGAGTCAGCAAACGCCGTATATCTTCGACGCCACGACTGCCGATTTCGACCAGTCGGTGATCGAAGCCTCTTTCAACAAACCGGTGCTGGTGGATTTCTGGGCCGAATGGTGTGCGCCGTGCAAGGCGTTGATGCCGATGTTGCAAGGCATTGCCGAGAGCTATCAGGGCGAGTTGCTGCTGGCCAAGGTCAACTGCGACATCGAGCAGGACATCGTCGCCCGCTTCGGCATTCGCAGCCTGCCGACCGTGGTGCTGTTCAAGGACGGTCAGCCGGTCGATGGCTTTGCCGGGGCACAACCGGAATCCGCCGTGCGCGCCCTGCTGGAACCGCATGTGCAGATGCCGCCACCGGCCGCTGCCGACCCGTTCGAACAGGCTCAGGCGATGTTCGACGAAGGCCACTTCGCCGAGGCGGAAGCGGTGCTGGTGACCCTGCTCAATGAAGACAATACCAACGCCAAAGCGCTGATCCTTTACGCACGCTGCCTGACCGAGCGCGGTGAGCTGGGCGAAGCGCAAACCGTGCTCGACGCGGTCAAGAGCGATGAGCACAAAGCCGCACTCGCCGGGGCCAAGGCGCAGATCCAGTTCCTCGGCCTCGCCCGCGACCTGCCGGACGCCGCCGACCTGAAAAGCCGCCTGGCGCAAAATCCGCAGGATGATGAAGCGGTTTACCAACTGGCGATCCAGCAACTGGCGCGCCAGCAATACGAAGCGGCGCTGGACGCCTTGCTCAAACTGTTCATCCGCAACCGCAGCTACGGCGAAGGCTTGCCGCACAAGACCTTGCTGCAGGTGTTCGAGCTGCTGGGCAATGATCATCCGTTGGTGACGGCTTACCGTCGCAAAGTGTTTGCGGCGCTGTATTAAGGCCTTACCCGATCCAGCTATAGAGCGGCGTATCCCCGCCGCTCGCCACTTTCACATCGGCACTGTGGCGCAGACGCACGAGCAAACGCTTGCCCGCTGCCGCACTGCCGGTGAGCGCCTCCAGCTGATCGAGCAGATCCGGTCCACTGAGTTGCCCGGCCTTGCGCAGCAAGTCTTTGGCCACCTGCCACAGCGCATCGTCCTGATTC
This sequence comes from Pseudomonas sp. GXM4, assembly GCF_008923895.1. Lineage (NCBI taxonomy): Bacteria > Pseudomonadati > Pseudomonadota > Gammaproteobacteria > Pseudomonadales > Pseudomonadaceae > Pseudomonas > Pseudomonas sp. GXM4. The sequence goes on along the minus strand of NZ_WBRZ01000024.1, from coordinate 1,681 downwards.
ACCGGCTTCGCCGCCGGGGCCGACGCCACTGCCTCAGACTGCGCAATCGGCGCCTGCCCGCTTAGCGCGGAACCCAGCCTCGCCCAATCGCTGTCATCCAGCTCCACCGTCAAATCCACCGGCAACTCGCCGACCGTTCCGCGTATCCGCAACATCAAGTTCGCTCCTGCACTTTTCTGACCTGCATGCTCCCATGGGACTTGTGCAACGCCAAGCGACGTTGTCCAGTGTGGCGGTTATCGAGCATTCATCTACAGTGTCCTTTTTCTCACAGCACCCTGTAATGAAACGAAGTTACTACGCCCTATTGATGACCCCACTCTTGCTCATCGTGGCATGGCGCATCTGGTTGCCTGCCGATCTTTCGGCTTGTCCCGCTGACGGGGAAACTGCAGGTCCACTGACCCTTGTTATTCGTGATTACTTTGAGCGCAATAGCCGGACCGACTGGCGAGACATGGATGATCGTTTCGACATACTTTCAACCCCCGAAGGCCAGAGCATAGCGAGTCAACCGAATTCACACACTTGCGAAGCATTGCGGGTACTCCAGAGTCCGGCGTTCAGTCAGAGTGAAAAAATCTTCACCATGGCACTTATGTTCAGACTGCCAATCGACCAGTACATGGCCCTGATGGATCGCAGTCATCAACTCTACACGCAGGGCAAAATGGATAAGGAGGTGCTGACTCTGGTGGTATTTCCGCGCGGAACAGCCATCAACTACTGGTGGCTTCCGGCTTGGCGACAGCGTTTCAGTCGCGATGCCCCGAGCGTGCTCGACGCAAATCTGATCAACGATGTTCTTTCGGGACACTATTGGTTCGACTATCCCGGCGCAGGCTTCTGATTCTGCAAGCATGACATCCAACCCCAGCACCGCCCGCGAACTCATCCCGGGCGGTGCTTAGCCATGTCTTGCGCAATCTCAAGCGCACGGGCACACTCTGCGCACTTTCGTTATAAGATTACATAACAAACTTTTCATTTTTCTCGGAGTTCGTCATGCGTCGTTTGTTGCTCGCTTTGCCGTTTGCCCTGTTGCCGCTGGCCGCTGCCCATGCGGTTGATGAGCACGATCATGATCATGAGCACGGCAGCCTCGGCGCTCATGAACATGGTGTGGGTCGGCTGAACGCCGCGCTGGAGGGTCAGACCCTGGAGCTGGAGCTGGAAAGCCCGGCGATGAATCTGGTGGGTTTTGAACACGCCGCCACGTCGGATGCCGACAAGGCCAAAGTCGCTGCCGCTCGGGCGCAGCTGGAAAAACCATTGGCCCTGTTCAGTCTGCCCGCTGCGGCCGGTTGCAAGGTGGTCAGTCAGGAACTGGAAAGCCCGCTGTTCGGCGACAAACCGGACGCCGACAATCACGACGAAGATGAAGCGGACAAGGACGGTCACGAGCATCACCACGACCACAGCGAAATCCATGCGCATTACCAATTCAGCTGCGCCACACCGGGGGCACTGACCACGCTGAACCTGACGAACGTCTTCAAGACCTTCCCGGCGACGCAGAAGATTCAGTTACAACTGATCAGCGCCAGCGGCCAGCAAGGTACGGAAGTCACGGTCAAGTCGGCTGCGCTGAAATTCTAGGATCCACCGAAATCCCCTGTGGGAGCGAGCCTGCTCGCGAAGGCGGCGTGTCAGTTGACAGGTGGGTGTCTGACCCAGCGCT